>JAEUJR010000928.1 GCA_016793585.1 Archangium sp. | reverse complement strand
GTGGTGCGAAACCCGACCGACCTCTCACAGGCCGTCGAAGCGCTGCCCGACTACCGCCGTTGCGTTGCCGACAAGCTGCTGACGTTCAGCCTGAACCGCGGCCCACGAGAAGAAGAGCATTGAGTGATGGAAGAGCTCGCGCGCCCGAAGAGCGGGGCGACGCCGGGGCTCGAGACGATGACGGTCGACGCGCTGATGAAGGCGCTCGAGCTGACCGAGGTGACGCCATGAGTTCCCGGCGCGAGGTGTTGAAGTGGTTGAGCGTGGGCGTCGCGCTGCCGCTGGTGCCCGAGCTCGCGTTCGCGCAGGGCGCTCCGATGCGCAAGCGCTTCATCGGCGTCTACGTGCCCAACGGCGCGTACATGCCGAACGGGGCCGACGGCAGCTGGAACTGGGCCGAGGCGCTGCAGCCGCTCGACACGGCCGGCTTCCGCAACAACACGATGGTGGTGCGAAAGCTGTTCAACGGCTTCCCCGGCCACGACCCGCACTGGCAGAACTGTGCAGGGTTTCTCTCGTGCGAGCCGATGGTGCTGGGCGACCCGGGCGTCGCGCGCTGTGGCATCACCTTCGACCAGCGCGTCGCGGAGTTACGCCCGACGTCGATTCGGTCGCTCGAGATTGGTGGCATTTATTACCACGTGCACCCGCTGAACGATCACCCCGGGTATTCGAACGACTACCTGAACCGAATCAGCTGGCAGGCGCCCGACAAGTTCCGCTCGCCGATTCCGAACCCGGCGCAGCTGTTCGCCAAGCTCTTCGGTGGGCAAGAGGGCAGCGCAGCGCAGATTGCATACCTGCACGACCGCAAACGCTCCGTACTCGACCAGCTGCACAAAGACGCCACGCGCATGTCGGCCAGGCTGCCGCAGAGCTACCGGCCGGTGCTCACCTCGTACCTCGAGACCGTTCGCGAGGTGGAGACCGGCCTCGCACAGGGTGGCTTCACCTGCAGCCCGACGCTGACGCAGCCAACCCAGGACTTCTCGGACCCGAACACGAACTACGTGCTGCGCTTTCAGCTGATGCACCAGATGGTGGTGCTGGCGATGCAGTGCGGGCTCACGAACGTGGCGACGCTCATGTACGGGCCCGGCGTGTCTGAATCGCTCACCTTCCCCGAGTCGCTCGGCGCAGGCGGCAATCACCACGCGTCGGCGCACCACGGCGGTTCGGCTGGCGCCATCGCGCGACTCAAGTCGGTCAACCGTGTGCAGACAGGGCTGCTGGCCGACCTGCTGACGAAGCTGCGCACGGCGAACCTGCTGAACGAGACCCTGGTCGTCTACGGCTCGGACATGTCGGACGGCAACATTCACCTGAGCGAGAACGTCCCCATGCTGGTGTGTGGCGCCGGCACCGACCTGCGCTTCGGTCAAGACGTCGTGCCGACCGACCGGCGCCCGCTGTCAGACTTGTACATGGAGCTGTTCCCGCTGCTCGGCGTTACGTCGATGACGAGCTTTGGCAGCGGCGTGTGCCGCAACACTGGTCAGGCGCTCGGCATTCGGGTGTAGCTGCTCACGAGAGCACCCCGGCGAGCGGGCCCGAGTTGCCCTGTCCCCAACCTTGCACAGGCGCGCCCATCGACTGTGCGAGCGCCGCGAGCAGGGCTCCGTGTCTGGTGTTCTGGCCCTGAATCAGTCGGCCCGGGTTGATGCGACCGCCCGCGCGGCCCGCGACGATGAACGGCATGTCGTCGTGCAGGTGCGTGTTGCCATCGCAGACCTCGGTGCACAGCAGAATCACCGAGCTGTCGAGCATGGTGCCGTCGCCATCAGGTCGCTTCTTCAATTCACTCAACAGATACGCGAACTGTTCGACGAACCACTTTCGCTGCTGAAAGTACGCGCGCACCTCGCGCTTCATGAAGTCGTGCGAGTCGCCATAGTGCGAGGCCTGGTGGCTGCGCATGTCGAAGCCGGGTTCGTACATCTCGGTTCCGGGCATGCGGCTCAAGATGAGCTCGCTCGTGTGCATCGACGCCTGCAGCGTGCCCACCTTCGTGAGGCCACACGCCATCGCGGTCACCATCACGTCGATCTGCGCTCGGAGGATGTGGCCGAACTTCGAGGCGTCGTAGAGCTGACCGTCGGTGAAGCTCGAGAGGTCGATGACCGGGCTCGCGCACGATGAAGGGGCTGGTGTGTTGCCCATGGGCTTCACCCGGCGCTCCACTTCACGCAGCGCTTCGAGGTGCAGCTCGAGCTTCTTCGCCTCGGAGCCGCCCAGCTTCGACTTCAGTGAATCGAGCTCGGCCTTCGCGTTGTCGATGATGGAGAGGCGCGGGTCGGTGACTCCAGCGTTCGGCGTGCCCGCGTCGACGGAGGCGTTGGCGAACAGCTGCTGAAACACCTGCCGCGGGTTGTCGTTGGGCGCGACCGTCTGGCCGGCCGTCGGGTACACGATGAACTTGTCGCCTGACGCGTTGTTCTGCGTGGCCATCGCGCCGAGATACAGGTGCCGCCACGGAGCCGACGCCCCGACCGTGCGCGAGAGAAAGTGGTCGACGCTCTCGCCATCACCCCCATCGACGCCCGTGAGCAGCTTCTTCGCCCCGCCCGGGTGACTGCCTGAGTCGGTGCCACCCATCGTCACGCCGCGAAAGAAGAGACAGTCGCTCTTCCACGCCGTCAGCGGAGCGAGCTGGTCGGGCATCGTGAAGTTCGTCTCAGAGCCCGTGCAGTGCCACCGGCTCGCCTGCCCCTGCGCGCTCGCGCCGAGCACGCCGTCGGGAAAGTAGAAGATGATGAGCCGCTTCGCCTGCCGTGCTGCCTGGGCGTTCGCCCGAGACGACGAGAGCAATTCAAAGAATGGCAAGGCGAGCGCGGTGTGGCCGATGGCTCGAAGTGCGGTGCGTCTCGAGAACGTCATGGCTTCACCTCGGCGCTGCGGTGCAGGAATTGGTCTGACGCGAGCGTCTGCACGAAGGCCTCCTTCACGTCGCCATTGGAGCGGAGGAACGCGTCTGCGATTGGCTCGACGGCGCAGGCCTCGAGCTCGAGGCGCCCGTGGGTGGCGCGAAACACCATCGTCGCGAAGCAGGCCTTCGCGCGGCGGCTCGCGGCGAGCTGCGCTCCCAACTGCGGCAGCGTGGTGAAGGCCGACGTGGTGCCCACGCCGAACGCCTCGACGTCCTTGAGCTCACCCGTGGTGTCGACCGGCTTTCCGTTCTCGACGGAGCGCGCCGAGCCGATGGCGTCGAAGCCCTCGAAGCCGAAGCCGACCTCGTCGATGTACTGGTGGCACGCGCGGCACGACGGGTCGGCCGAGTGCTGGCGGAAGCGGTCGCGCGTCGTGGCGTTTGGGTCGACGCGCGGCACCCCACCGGCGTTCGCGGGCGGCGTCGGGAACTCCTGACAGAGCAGGTGCTCGCGCACGAAGACACCACGCTTCACCGGTGACGTCTGGTCGGAGTGCGCGTAGCTCGTCAGCACGCTCGAGTGACCGAGTAGGCCCGCGGCGCGAACGGCTGGCACCTCGACCCGGCCGGTTCCCGTTCCCAGATGCCGAGCGAGCGTCGCGTCGACGACGGAGTAGTTCGCCGTGAGCAGCTCGTCGAAGCGGCCGGTGCCGTCGAACACCACGTGCTCGAAGAAGGCGGGCGTTTCGGCGGCCATCGACGCGCGCAGCTCGGGCGTGAACGAAGGGAACAGCGCCGGTGCCTTGTCGACGGTCGCGAGGCGCTCGATGCCGAGCCACTGCGTCGCGAAGGTCTTCAGTGCGTCGCGTGCCCGCGAGTCTCTCACCATGCGGCGGGCTTCGCGCTCGACGTCGGCCCGCGTCTCGAGCCTTCCCTGGGCGGCCGCGTCGAGGAGCGCCTCGTCGGGGGTCGTGCTCCACAGCGAATACGAGAGCGCCGTCGCCACCTCGAAGCCCGTGAGCCGAAAGGTCCCATCTGGCTGCGCGACGCCGAGCTCACTCCGGTAGAGGAAGTGCGGCGACGCCAGCAACGTGCGCGTCGCGAGCTTCACGCCAGCCGCGAAATCGGGCGCGGTGGTGACGACGTTCGCGTAGCGGCTCAGCTCTTCGGTGCTCAATGGGCGACGAAAGAGCCTTCGACCGAGCGTGCCCACGAACTGCTCCGCGCACGCGCGCGATGCCGAACACGGCGCGACGGCCTGCTCCGCCACGCGGGCCGAGTGCTCGAAGAAGCCTTCGAGGTGCGCCGAGGTGACGAGCCCGGCCTCGGCGTTGTTGTCGAACGCGTAGCCCTTCGGCCGCGTCTCGGGCGGCAGCGTGATGGCGGGCACGCTCGAGCCACACTGCACCGTCACCACCGAGTTGAAGCCGCTGAAGCCGTCGGCGACGCGCTCGGGGTTCGACTCGTCGGTCACCCATTGGCCGTCGATGACGAACTTGTACTGGTGCACGCCGTTCGGCAGCGCGCGCGTGAGCACGTACGAATCGCCCGACAACGTCATCGGCCAGCCGCCCGCAGCGACCGTGGAGGCCCAGCCGTTGAACGAGCCCGCGACGTGAATCGACGACGGCCGCCGGCCATTCGCGCGCCAGGTGAACGTGTGCTCGCCACACGAGGGCCCACCACCGAAGACGTCGCGAATCGTGTTCGTGTACTCGCGCCGGGTGAGCAGGCGCAGCTGACGCGTCGCGAGCGGAGCGCCGGTGCACGCCTTCTCGCGTGGCAACGACTGCAGGAACTCGACGATGGCCCGGGCGCACGCGTCGTCGCACGAGCCGATGTCTCCTGGCGGCATCGTGGTGACGATTCGGGCTCGAACGTCGCTGGCCGGTCGGTTCATGGGCACCAGCGCCGGCGCGATGGAGCCTCTCGCGGTCGGCCCGTGACAGGTGGCGCAGCGCTCGGCGTAGAGGCTCGCTCCGGTGGCGGCGAGGCCCGCGTCGTCGGCCGAGCTCGGGGAGCTGGTGGCTTCGTCACAGGCGCTGATCAACGACAGCAGGAGCAACCACCGAATCGGCATGCCGCGCACTGAGCACGCACCGCGCCACCCTCAACCGGGCGAATCGACACCAGGGCGCCGACGCCCGAGGACGACTGTCCTCCTCGCGCGCGCGGCTCAGCTCTGCCGCCCATAACGGCGACGGAACTCCACTGGCGTCAGGCCCAGCTCGCTGCGGAACGTTCGCGAGAAGCTGCTCTCGCTCGAGTAGCCAATCGCGTCGGCGACCTCCTTGATGGAGCGCGAGGTGTGCGTCAGCGCGTTGGCGGCCTGCTTGAGCTTGATGCGCCGAATCCACTCGGCGGCGCGCAGCTCGGTGTGCGCCTCGATGAGCCGGCGCAGCGTGCGTGACGACACGTGCCGTTCGCTCGCGAGCGTCTCGAGCGAGAGCGCGCTGGCCGGTGTTCTCAACACGCGCGCGGCGAGCGGCCGAAGGGCGTCGTCGACCTCCATCACTCCCGCCTCACGAAACATCGGCAACGCGTTGCGAGGGAGCGGCAGCACGAGCAGCTCGCGAACGTCATCGAACGCGTCGGCGTCGAGGTGCTTCAGCAGCTGCGTGGTGACGAGCGGCAGGTAGCCGTGCGGCCCCGAGGCCGTCGAGACGCCGCGGCTGTCGACCAGCGGTTCGTCGAAGCGCCACTGCACGGAAGGAAAACGAGCCTCGAGGTGCGGCCGCAGCCACCACGTCGCGGTCGCCCGTCGATGACGCAGCCAGCCCGAGGCAGCCAACCAGGCGACGCCCGTGCACCAGGCCCACAGCTTCGTCGTGGGTGGCAACGCCGCGAGCCGGCGAACGAGCGGCGAGCCTTCGAGCGCCTCTTCCACCGCCGCTGGCCGCGCCGTCCACATGCCGGGAAGCGCGTAGATGTCGTGCTCGCCGATGAGCGAGTCGGGGCGCAGCGACTGGCCTCCTTCGACCTCGACCGGCTTGCGGTCACACGAGGCCCAGCTCACCTCGAAGAGCGTTCTTCCGCTCCGGCCGTTTGCCGCGGCGAGCAGGTCTCTCGTGGCGAACAGCGCAGCCGGCATGCACTGCGGAAACAGCACCAGCCCGACGCGAAGCGGGCGTGTCTTGTTTTGCACGGCCTTTGTCATGACGTGCCATGGTGCCGCGCGGCGTCGGCCCGCACAATGCCCGCATGAACGTCACCCAACTTCGCAACGCGACCATCGTCGTCGAGCTTCGAACTCCCGAGGGGCCTGCCGTCGTGCTCGTCGACCCGATGCTGTCGGCGCCCGGCGCCCTGCCGTCGCTGAAGTACTTCACGCGCGAGCGGCGCAGGAACCCGCTGGTGGCGCTGCCCGCCGTCGCCGACGAAGTGCTCGGGCGCGTGACCCACGCACTCATCACGCACTGTCAGAAGGGTCACTTCGACCATCTCGACTCGGCTGGGCTTCGCTGGCTGCGTGACCGGCAGACACCGGTGTTGTGCACGGCGCACGACGCAGACCACCTCTCGAAGCGCGGGCTGCGCACCGCTGTGCTCGACTCCACCTTCCTCGGCGGGAAGCTCACCCGGGTTCCCTGTGTGCACGGCGAGGGGTTGATCGGCCCCTTCATGGAGCACGGAACCGGCTACTTCATCGAGCAGCCCGGTGAGCCGTCGCTCTACCTCGCGGGCGACACCGTGCTCACGCCACAGGTGCGGGCCTTCGTCGAGGAGCACCAACCCGAGGTGCTCGTGCTTCCTGCTGGCGGAGCGCGCCTCGACGTCGGCGGCCACATCATCATGGACGAAGACGAGGTGCTCGAGCTCACCCGTACCAGCCGCGGCGTCGTCGTCGCGAACCACCTCGAGGCGCTCGACCACTGCGCAGGCTCTCGCGCCTCGCTGCGTGCAAAGGCAGACATGGCGGGCCTCGGCGAACGCCTTCACGTGCCGATGGATGGAGAGACGCTCTCGTTTTCACGAGCGGCCTGACTCAAGGCACGACGCGAGGGAGCGACGCGACCAACACGCTGGCTGCGTTGAACACGTGAAAGTACACGGTCGTGTTGCTGCTGAACGTGCCCCAGTTCGGCCGGTCGATTCGAATCTGCGTGTCGCTCCACGTCGTGCAGGACTGAACGGCCCAGCTGGTCGATTGGGCATAGGTGGCGTCGTCGGTCGCCACCACTCGCGCGAAGGTCGTGTCGACGTAGTGTTCGGCAAACGACACTTGATAGGTCGCGTTCCCCGTCATTCCCGGAAAGTCGACGCCCGGCGTGAGGAATGACCAGTTGAACCGAGCCGTGTCGCCAACCTCACGCACTCGAACCTGGTCGTAGTTCGCGCGACCCGTTGGGTCCCACCCGGTGGTGGCGTCGCGACCATTGAGGAACGCCTTGAACGAGCCATCTGCGACGCCGGGCGTGTTCAGGTGCAGGCGGTACTCGACGAAGTTCCAATCGCCGGTTCTCCATGCCGGCGCAGCGGTGGTGTTGAAGTGTTCGCCCTGGCTGATGGTGCCCGTGAGCGCCCGCGTCTCCTGGAAGATGGAGGTGAGTGCTCCTGCGCCGCTGAACCAGAGGTTGGGAACGTAGTTGAAGAGCCCGGTGTAGAAATTCGTACCCACGGCGCCGCTCCCCGAGCGTGGGCCCTTCAATTGAACAGCACCGGAGTGCGTGCCTGAGGTGCGAACGAACTTGAGCCAGAAACTCAGATACACGTCTGTGGCAGACATCGAGCCGCTGCCTTGATTGCTGGTGTGAACTGCGAGGTGCGGGAAGTAGTCGCGGTCGCCAGTGCCGGTGAACATCATCGACAACGTGAGCGCTCCTGCACCGCTCCGTCGGCCGCCGAGCGTGTCGACCGCCGTGGTGCTGCCATACGAATTCGAACCGAACGCCAGCTGGTCACTCGCGTAGCCCAGCGCTGTGGGCGAGCCGCTCGCTTCGAAGTTCTGCCAGAAGAACGGGGCCGGAATGCTCTTCGTGCCGAAGCCAGACCCGATCAACGTGACGGCTGCCGAGCCCGCATCAGTCCCCGCATCCACCGCGCTGCCCGCGTCCATGATGCTGCCCGCGTCCACTGTGCTGCCCGCGTCCACCATGCTGCCCGCGTCCACTGTGCTGCCCGCGTCCACCGTGCTGCCCGCGTCCACCGGGTCCGTCACCAGGCCTCCGTCGGCCTCGCGCGGTGGGCCACCACACCCGAAGACGGCCAACGTCAGGCACCACGACAGCCAGACCCGTGCTCGCATGTCGTGAGGGTACGAGTGCTTCGACACCATCACCATTCCCGAAACTGACATGACCAGTCTCGACTTTGGGAGCGGCACGCCTCGAGCACTGGCCATCAGAATGAGCTCCCACTCGAACGATTCTGCGCGCCGCGTTCATGACTGCAGGCCTTCGAGGACGACTGTCCTCCTCGAGGTCGCTACAACGCCCTCCGTGCTGCTCGCCCTGCTCCCGGCTCTCGCGCTCGCGCAACCCACGCCGACGCGCTCCTTCTTCTCGTTGTCTTCGTCGAACGGCCACGGCGCGGTGATGGTCGACGCGCGCACCTCGAAGGTCGTGCACTTTCGTGAGCACCTGCCGGCCACCGAAGAGCCGCAGCTCGACGCGCTGGGCATGGAGGTGTGGGTCGGCAACCAGCCGCAGATGGTGAAGACGCGCGACGTGCTCTTCGACGCGTACTTTGGCGTGCGCGCCGGTGGGCAGCAGCGCTGGCTCACCGGACCGCCGACGTCGAGCGGCTACGTCACTGCAGCGCCCAGCACGAGCGGTGGTTCGGGCATCGTCACCTGGCAACACGCGTCGGTGCTCGGGCTCGAGGCGACGACGTACGTGTTCGCGCCGCGCTCGTTGCCGATGGCGTCATTCGTCATGGCGCTCAAGCTTCGCAACACGGGCAGCGCGCCCATCACGGGCGTGAGCGCGTTCTCGTTGCAGAACTTTCATCTCGGGTACGGCCGGCCCGGCGTGATGCAGGAGCTGCAGACGAACGGAGAGACAGTCACCATCGCGACCGGCCGTGACGTGTTCGAGCGCGGCTTCGCGGGCGTGGTCGTCGCGCGGCCCCTCGGAGGGGCGAAGGCCAGCGCGTGGAACACCTCGTCGACCGCAGCCGACAATGGCTTTCGCGTGGTCGACCAGACGACGAGCGACCTGAACGACCGCGTGGGCGACCTCGGCGTCGCCGACGACTGGGCGAGCGCGTTTCAGACAGACACGGCCGACCTCGGTGCGGGCCAGGAGCGCTGGTTCGCGATCGTGGTCGCGCATCATGGAGACCCGTTCGCAGCCGCGACGACGCAGGCCACGCTGGACTCGTACGTCGCGGGCCGTTCGGCCCAGCAGCTCGTCGAGGCCGAGCGTGCTTCATGGGAGACGTTTCAACGCGCGCTCACCGTGCCGATGGGGCTCTCGATGAAGGAGGAGCAGGTGCTGCGGCAGTCGGCCGTCGTGCTGGTGATGGCTCAGGTGAAGGCCGGTTCTGCATTCCTCCGCGAGCACCTCACGCGCGATGGAGAGCTTCGCCGCTCCCGCTTCCGCGCGGCTGATGGCGGCACGACGTTGCCGGCGACCGTCGTTCATCGGGGCGCTGGCGCGGTGCTCGCGAGCCTTCCGCCGGGCGAGTGGACCTACTCGTGGATTCGCGACGGCGCGTACGCGGTTTCGGCGATGTCGACGCTCGGCCTCACCGCGGAATCTCGCGACGCGCTGCGCTTCTATCTCGACGCCGAGGGCGGTCGGTTCAAGGACTGGACCGAGCTGCGCCCGTACTCGATGCCGCCGTACGTCATCTCGCTCACCCGCTACGTCGGCTTCGGCGTCGAAGAGACCGACTTCAACGACTACGGCCCGAACCTCGAGTTCGACGGCTTCGGCCTCTTCCTCTGGGCGCTGCGGCAGCACGAGGTGCACACCAGCGACACGACCCTGACCGACGCGCGCTGGAACGAGGTGGCGACGAAGGTGGCTGACCCGCTCGTCGCGTTGATCGACCCGTCGACGGGGCTGATCAGAAAGGACTCCTCCATCTGGGAGACGCATTGGAACGGGCGTGAGCGTGTCTGGGCGTACACGAGCCTCACGGCTGCTCGCGGGCTCTGTGACGCCGCCGCGCTGGCCGAGCGCAAGCAGGACCCCATGCGTGCGATGCAGTACCGAACGGCGGCGCAGGCGCTCCGGCGCAGCATCGCCACGGGGCTCACCGATTCGAACGGCGCGCTCGCCTCGAATCGTGAAGAGCTGCTCGCGGGTCTCGACTTCTTCGACGCAGCGACCTTCGACGCGATGGCGCTGGGGTTGTTCGCGCCGGGCGGGCGTATCGGGCGCGCGACGACGACGGGGCTCGAGCGACTGCGCGTTGCGTCGGGCCCCGGCTGGGCGCGCAACGACGACCGCAGAGACCACGCGGGGCGCACCGACCTCTCGCCCTGGGGCAGCGAGTACGACTCGGCCGAGTGGGTCATCACCGATTTGCGGGGCTCGATGGTGCTGCGTGCGCAAGGCGACACGACACGCGCCGACGCGGTGCTCGACTGGGTGACGAACAACGCCGCTGCCAACGCCGGCATCATTCCCGAGACGTTCGACGAGACGACCGGCGCGTGGAAATTCAACGCCCCGATGGTTGGTTTTGGCGCGGGCGCCTACGTGCTCGCCCTCGCGCAGCGTGCGGCCGGCACCATCGACCCTGCGTGTGGCGCGTTCTTCGACGAAGGCGTCGTCGATGCCGGAGTGCCGCCCCTCTTCGATGCAGGCGTGCGCGGCGACGCGGGGGCAACCGTCGATGCGGGCGTGGTCTCCGTCGATGCCGGCGCGACGGCCGACGCGGGCGTTCGTCCCACGCCACCACCGCAGCCCTGTGGCTGCACCTTCACCCCATCATCGATGCTCGCCGCGCTCTCGCTCGTCATCGCTCGACGAGCCACCTTTCGGCGCTGCAGGTAAGTGCAGACGCCGGCTTCATGGCGCCGTCACCACCAGCATTCCATCGATGACCTGCCGCTGCCCTGCCGCGAGGCCCGGGTCGTTCACGTGGTTTGGCGCGACGACGTAGACGGTCTTCGGGTCGAGCGGCCCCTGAAACACCGCGCCGCACTCCGAACGAATGGCCTTCGGCACGCGGCCGACGTTGCCGCTGTTGATGGTCATGTGCTCCTGCGCGGCGACGCGCGTGAGGAACGAGACGACGAGGGGGTCGTAGTCGCACTCCCACTGCACCTGCACGGGCACGATGACGAGGTGCTGGTACTTCTGGCCCATGCCCGTCCACGGCGCGGTGATGGCCGCCACGGGCTCGTGAAAGAAGGCCGGGTTGTTGGGGTTCAGCTCGTACGCCTGCACGCCCGCCGCGAGCGCGAGGCCCACCGCCGCGGGCCACACCCAGCGGCTGAGCTTCACCACCATCACGATGGCCGTGAGCGTCACCAGGTAGTGGAGCGGCCAGATGAAGCGGCCACAGCTGCGGAAGGGCCCGGTGATGACCTTGAACGGCGCGAACGCCCACTCGAGGTTCAGCACCTCCTGGCCGCGAAGCGTGACGTGCGACGACCACGCGTAGGCCGCCATGAGGAAGACGACGGCGACCATCGGGAGCAGCGGCACCAGCCGGCGCGCGCCGTTGCGCTTGAGCCACAGACCGAACGACACCACCGCGAAGGGCAGCAACGCCAACCCACCGAGGCCCAGGTAGGCGAAGCCTTCACCCTGCCGCGGCCCGGCGGGAATGCGCGGCACCAGCTTCGAGTAGCCCTGGCTGTTGAAGAGCGCGAACAGGTCTGACGAGAACTCGCCGAAGCCGCCGGTGGCGCGCTGCACCTCGCTCGCGGGAATGGCGCCGACCTGCCACAGCATGAAGAGCACACCGGCGACGAGCAGCCCGACGTCCTTCGCGAGCTCTCTCCACGGGCGCTTCGCCGAGAGCCGGGTGATGGCGAGCACCGCGACCGCGAGGGGAATCGCCTGACCCGCGAGGTACGCCTCGACGCCGACGGCGAACACCGCGAGCGCCACCGTCCACCGGGCGGTGCTGGTGGCGAGCTCGGGCCTGCGCCACGCCCGCAGCGCGAGGCCGAGCTGCGTGACGGTGAGGGCGTGCATCATCAACGCGATGTGGCCCATGCGCGCGAGCAGCACCGGCGCCACGAGGCCGAGCAGCGCTCCGAACAACCGCGCGGGCCCATTCACGCCCGCCTGCTTCAGGGCAAACCGGAACGCGAGGCCCTGGGCGATGAAGCTCGCGAGGTACCACAGCCCATAGAACTGGAACTCACCGCTGATGAAGGGCGCGACGAGTTTGCCGGCGACGCACAGCCAGGTGTTCGCGCCCGCGTAGAAGGTCGAGAGCCCGTACGGGTAGAGCAGCGCAGGAATCTTGCCGACCTGCAGCTCCCAGGGGCCGCGCGTGTGGAGCAGCCACGCCTGGTAGTAGACCTCCCAGTCGCCGTTGTGCATCCACGCGGTCTGGCGCGGGTCGAGCACGTGCCAGGCGCTGCACCACACCGTCCACGCCAGGCCGGCGATGACGAGCACCACCACCTCGGCGCGATCGAGCACACGCTGTCGCAGGTCTTCGGTCACGCGGGCCGCGTACCTGTCAGCCGCCCAGAACGGTAGTGGATTTGCGCTGCGGCCGTGGCCGGGGCGCTCTTCACGTCGTCGTGACGACCGAGCCCTCGAAGCGAATGCGCGGGTCGTTCACGCTGACCAGCTCGTCCAATTCATAGACATTGCGATAACCATAACCATACAGGTTGATGTACGTGGGAATGTTCAGCGCCAGCATGAGCGGCTTCTGGTTGCCGAGGAGCTGCGTCTCGGGCGGCGCTCTCGGCACGAACATCTTCGTCGCGAAGTCGACCTGGTCTCCCGAGAAGTTGTTGTTGCAATAGATGAGAATCGTCGTGTTCGGGTCTGGCACGAGCTTCTTCAGGTTCTCTTGCGTGAAGTCGGTGAAGTCGAGGTGAATGGCGCCCGCGAGGTGCTTTCGCCCGAAGCGGAAGTCGGAGCGCGAGTCGAAGATGACCGTCTTCGGCGCCTTGCTCATCCTGAGAAACGTGTCGAGGTCGAGCAGCCGCGTCGCGCGGTGGGCCTCGACCTTCGAGACGAGCTGCGTGAACGCGTCGAAATCGACGAGCGACTTTTCGTACGTCATGGCGGTGGCCTTTGGCTGGGTGGGTCAGCGTAGCGCAGCCGCCTGATGATTCGTGTCAGCGTGGCGGAGGCCCGAGTAGCGTCGCGCCATGACCCGACTCAGCCTCGCCATGCTCGTCGTGGCGCAGCTCGCCTTCGCCAGGCCGCCGGCCGCCCTGCACCAGGCCGAGGTGCTGGCGACCTCGCTCGGGCCGACCGACGGCGGCGTCGCGGGCCGCGCGGTGCCAGTGACGGTGCGCGTGCAGCCGAGCCGCTCGTCGCGACCGTCGGTGAACGTCACGGGCGATGCGGGTGACCACTGGTTGCCCACGCTCTGGCGCGCGGCCTTCGTGGCTGCCGCGGCGACCGACTCCAGCGTGACCGACCACGAGTTCGTGCTGCAGGTCGACGGGCCCATCGATGGGCCGTCGGCGGGCATGCTCACGGCGGCGACGCTCGTCGCGCTGCTGCGAAACAAGCCCCCGCTGACGAAGACCTCGATGACGGGCGCGCTCAACCCCGACGGCAGCCTCGGCCCCGTCGACGAGGTGCTCACGCGCCTCTCGGCCGCCGCGAGCGCTGGCGTGAAGCGCTTCGGCGTACCCGCCGGCAGCCGGCAGCAGCTCGACGCCTCGGGCCGGGTGGTCGACCTCGTGACCGAGGGCCAGCGCCTGGGCGTCACCGTCAGAGAGCTCGGCGGCCTCGATGACGCGTACCAGTTTCTCACCGGCGACGCGTTGCCGAGGCCCGCGCCCGCGAAGGAGAGCGACCTCGAGCTGTGGCCCGCCGAGCTCGCGGCGATCGCGAAGAGCACCGCGCAGGTGCGGCAGCAGCTCGAGGTCGAGCGGGCCTCGTACGAGAAGAGCCTTGGGCCCGCCGCGGCCGCGACCGCGCGTCAACGCCTCGAGCGCGTGACGAAGCAGGCGATGGACTTCGAGCAGAGCGGCGACCCGGTGCGCGCGCTGGTGGTGTGGAGCGCGGCGCTCAGCCTGGTTCGGGTCGGCGCCGAGCTGCGGGTGCTCGACGAACGAGACGCAGGCTCGGTGCTCACGGCCGTCGAGCGGCTCGAGGGGGCGCTCGACACCGAACGCGCCGAGTTCCGCCGCGACGTGGCCACCCGCTTTCCCCACACCTCGCGCGCGAACGACCTGTACGCGATGGACCTGCTCGAGAGCATCGCGCCCGAAGGCGCCGAGCCAGCGCCGGGCGCGCGCGTACAGCAACTCGGCGCGCTGCCACCGGGCGACGCAGCCTTCACCCGCCTCGCGCGCCAGTTCCTCGAAGGGCTGGCGCAGGCACGCGAACACGTGAAGAACGGCCGACGCTTCTTCGACCTCTACGTCGCGCTGCCGACGGTGAAGGAGGCGCCAGCCCTCGACACCGAGCGCCTCGCCGCGTCGTACGCTGCGGCCGGCGCGGCCACGTTCGCGGCGCTCGAGGGGCGGCTCACGCCCGACATGAAGAAAGACGCGACGGCGGCCGAGCTGGCGGGAGCGGGCGCGCTGTTGCGCTCGGAGGCCGACGCGCGCGCCCGCCTCGTGATGGCGGCCCGGCAGGACGTCTACTCGGCGTACCTCGTGAACACGTACTCGGCGCTCGGCGGCTCCGTCGACGCGTCGGGCGCCTTCACGGTGCGCAACGCGCGCGCGTTGTCTTCGCAGCTCGAGCTCGCGCGGCTGCGCCTGCTGCAGTCCTGCGGCCGTGCCAAACGTGAAGCCAGGATGATTCCGCTCGCGGCCCGCCTGCGCTTCTTGAACGCGCGCGCCGCGAGAGAGGGCACCGACCGGCAGAAGACCGAGTCGCTGGCCGACTTGTGGATTGGCTCGTGGTGGTGCGAGCTCGCCGCCAGCCAGGCGAAGTGAAGCGTCACCGGCGCGCTGGCCGTGAGTGGTCGCCGAACTCGGTGGCCAGGCGCTCCGCCGCTCTGAGGGCTCGCGGCGGGTCGCTTCGAGCGGCGAGGTCGTACAGCACCCGAAGCGCCTGGGCGCGGCGCGTGCGTGAGGCGGCTGACAGGTTCGAGAGGTGCTCGAGCCCGTCGAGCAGCTTCCAGCGCACGCCGTCGTCAGGCAGGCGGGTGAGCTCGAGCGACGGCCCGGCGGCCCGACACACACGGGTGGGCTGCACGACGGCCTGCCGACCGCTTGCTGCCTCGACGACGCCGACGACGACGGCGTCGGTCCGTGCGAGCAGCGCGTCGAAGACCTCGGCGTCGTTCTCTCGCCAGACGGGCGCCGGCAGCACGGTGTCGATGGCGAGCTCGTGGGCGTCGGTCTTCAGGCCCAGCGTCGACCCACACGTCTCTCGCTCCGCCTTCGCCACCGCGTCGTCGAGCTCACGCAGCGAGAGCACGGCGTTCGGGTCAGGCAACCAGCGCCCGCGAAGCACGAGGTCGTTCATCACGGCGCCGCAGGCGAACTCGACCAGCGCCAGCCGGCCTCGCACGTGCACCGTGTCGCCCGCCGCCAACGAAGGGGGCTCGCGCGGAGCGGCTTCCAGCTCCTGCGGCAGACACACGGGGAGTGCCTCGACGCGCGCCGCCCACTCGGCCCAGCGCGAGGCGCGTTCATCGCCCGACGCAGCGAGAGGCGCCCGATGCACGCAGGCCGTCGTCAGCAGGAGCGCAGCGACACGCAGCATCAGGAGGCCACGATAGCGCCAGGCGGCTGCGCGCGGCCCGTCTCACCGCTCCAGCGAATGACGCAGCGCCTGAACGTCGGCGAGGCGTGGGTCGTCGGCGCACACGCGCTCGAACTCCCGCGCGACCGACAGGGCCTCGGTGAACCGGCGCTCCTTCGTCAGCTCGACCAGCAACGCCAGCCGCACCTCGGGGTGAAGCACGCCAGCCGGAAACCGTGACAGCGACGTCGTCCACGCGGCGAGCGCGTCAGGGCGGTTTCCCTGCTTCAATTCCAATACACCCAATTCATACAAGGCAGCCTGCGCGAGCAGCCCTTCGCCCTTCGCCTCGAGGCGCAGACACTCGAGCCGGTCTCCCGCCACGGCGTCACAGACGGGCGCGGTCGCGGCCACCTGCGCCAGCGGCTCGGGAATGGCCGGCGTCGGCGGCCACACCAGCGTCTCGCCCGCCTTCACCACGCGCGTCACGTCCTTCGCGCGCAGCAACACCTCACCCTCCTGCACCACCAGCGTCGTGCCGCCCGCCGTCACTTCGGCGAGGAAGCGTGACCGTGAGGCCTCGAGCGTCGCGTGCGGCGTCTCGAGCACCACCCGGCCACCTGTCGCCCGCTGCACCGACAACCGCCCGGCCTCGAGCCGCACCACGCCCGAGGGCTGCTGCGACCAGCTCGCGTTCGCCGACGCCACCAGCACCGGCGCCTCGGGAGCCGCGACCTCGACCGTCTTCGTCACCGGCTTGAGCCACAGCACCAGCACCACGCCCAGCAGCACGGCCGCGCCAAAGGCCGGCACCAGCCGCCAGTCGCGCGTGCGGCGAGACGCGCTCACCACCTGCTCCCACGACGCGAGGTCGACGGGCGCGGGCGCAATCTCGGCCGTCAGCGCCACCAGCCGCGCCGCCTTCACGTCACGCTCGTCGGTCGACGAACTCCAGGCGCCAGGCTCAGTCATGGCGACGCTCCTCGGTGAGGCCGCTGGTGCGCTGCTCGATGACCTCGAGGCGGGCGAGCTCGGCGGCGAACTCCTTGCGGGCGTGGAACAACCGCGTCCACACCGTCTTCAGCGGAATCTGAAGCGCCGCCGCAATCTCTTCACCGGGCAGCCCCTGCAGCTCGAACAGCACCAGCACCTCGCGCTTCTTGTCCGACAACTTCGAGAGCACCTGCTCAACACGTTTGCTCGCATCGCGCTGCTCCATCGTGCGCGTCGGAGACTCGGGTGAGGCCACCTCGGCCACGTCGTCGAGCCCGAAGAAGCGGCGCACCTTCGCCGTGCGACGTCGCGACGCAGCCACCTTCACCGCCACGCCGTAGAGCCACGCCTTCGGAGAGTCGGCCGTCAACACGTCGGCGTGTTTGCGCAGCGCGACCATGAAGACCTCTTGCAGCAGGTCGTCGGGGTCGAGGTCACGGCCGGCCAGGCGCGCGGCTCCGAGGCGCAGCTCGGCGGCGTGCGTGACGTACAGCCGCCGCACCGCCTCCGTTGGGCTGAGCTCCGACTCCATCGCCATCGGGAAGGGTTGTACCGACATCACGCTAGCCCAGGTGCCGGGAAGCGCCGGGAGCTTCACCCAAACTTCCCGAACGATTCCGGTGGCCTTCAGACCCTGGCGAGACCGCGTAGACTGTGCCGATGGGCGCGCGGGTCGTGGTGCTGCTGCTTGGGCTGTTCGGCGTCGGGTGCGCTCCGGGGGTGTGCGGAGAAATCTCGCTCGACTTCGTTCAGCCCAACCCCGACATCGAGAAGTACCGTCGCGCCGACGGCCGGCTCGGGCTCGTCGAGTACTGCGGCATCGACCACGGCGCCTTCTCGTTCGCGGGCGCCGACCTTGGCCTCACCACGTTGCAGCTCGACTCCAACGTGATGGAGGACGTGACGTACACCAGCGACGCGTCGCCCATTCCACGCGTGGTGTTGCCGGCCGCGTCGGTGGTCTTCTGGAGCGCGAACCTCGTCGTCGGCAAGACGCTCACGCTCGCGCAGGTGGCCGGCAGCGGGCTGCACAAGAAGAGCCAGTCGGCCATCTACGACACCTACGCGCTGACCGCCGCGAGCCTCACCGTGCTCGAAGGCCCCATCGACCACCGCGAAGAGAAGGTCATCGACACCGTCACCTGGAGCGAGTCGTGGCGGCTGCGCTGGTCGTTCGAGTTCGGCAACGGCGCGCAGAAGTGGTCGGGGGAAGACGTGGTGTCTCGGAAGAACGGCACCGAAGTCGGCACGCCGGCGTTCTTCCCTCCCGACCCGAAGCCCTGAACCGGCTCAGCGGCGAACGGCGTAGCCGAGGTGGCTCCACGAGGTGGAGGGCTGCGGGAAGCTGATGTGCACGGCGGCGCTCGAGTCGACGACGATGCTGGTGCGGCCGAGAATGTCGTCTGCGTTGGCGACGGTGGTCGTCTGAAACGACGCGCTCTCTGCGTTGCTCGTGTAGCGAAGGACGTTGCCGCGCGTGAAGTCGAGCCACGCGGCGTGCGTGGTGCCCAGCGGGCTCTGCGCGATGGAGAGGCCGCTGAAGCCGCTCGAGCCGGCGGGTGTGCTCGCGGCGGTATCGACGATGTCCTGGCGCGTTCGCGACAGCCCCGAGTACGACTCGAGCGTGATTCGATGCCCGGCGTCGGGTGAGTAGTAGACGAGAAACGCCGTGCCGCTCGGGTCGAGCACGATGTCCCAATCGTAGACACGGCTCGTCGTGACCGTGGTGGTCGACCAGGTACTGCCACCGTTGGTGCTGCGCGCGAGCGTGAGGCCGTCGGGGCTGCGGCCGAAGAGCGCGACCACCATCGAGCCGCTCGCCGAGATTTTCGGGCCGAAGCCGCTCGAGCCGGTGCCGAGCAGTGTGGGCGTGCTCCAGGTGGTGCTGCCCTGCACGCGCGACGAGTAGCCGACGTTGCCAAAGGTGCCGCTGCGGGTGACGCCGACGAGGTGCTCGCGGCCCCCACCCACCGCGACGTCGGGGCGGTCGTAGACGGCGATGGTGTTCTCGGGCGACCACGACGCGGTGCTCGCCGACCGACGCCAGCTCGCGATGCTGGTGTTCACGCTGCTTCCGACGACGGTGGTGATGCTGTTGGCCACGACGAAGGTGTTCGAGGCGACGAGGCTGGGCTCCATGGCGTTGGTCGACGAGTCGACGGTCTCGGCGGCGCTCCACGAGGTGGTGCGGCGGCGCAGGTACACGCCGCGCGGGTTGTCAGAGAAGTACGCGATGGCGGGCTGGCCGGCAGAGTCGAGCGCGATGGACGAGCTGCTGCCGGCGCTGAAGGCGACGGTCTCGATGGCCCAGGTGGGCGCGTTCGAGGTGCAGGTGAAGCCGTCACCCGTGAAGCCCTGGCGGCAACTGCACACGCGTGAGCCGATGGTGTTGGTGCAGGTCGCGTTCACGCTGCAGCCGCCGTTGTTGGTGAGGCACTCGTTCACGTCGGAGCAGGTGACGCCGTTGCCGGTGGAGCCGGAGGGGCACGTGCACGTGCGCGACCCCGGCGTGTTGGAGCACGTCGCCGTGACGTCGCAGCCTCCGTTGTTCGCGAGGCATTCGTTCACGTCGGTGCAGGAAAGGCCGGTGCCTGTATAGCCATTGAAGCAGGCACACGTGCGCGAGCCGGCGGTGTTGGTGCACATGGCGTTCGGGTCGCAGCCTCCGTTGTTCGTGAGGCACTCGTCGACGTCGGTGCAGGTGAAGCCGTTGCCAGAGAAGCCGGGCCGACAGGTGCATTGCGCGGTGCCGAGCATGACGGCGCAGGTCGCGTTCGGGTCGCAGGTCGTCGCCGTGCACGGGTTGCTCGTGGAGCCTCCACCCGAGGCCATGCCACCGCCAGAGGCGATTCCACCACCGACGCTCGCCGTGCCACCACCGACGCTCGCCGTGCCACCACCGACGCTCGCCGTTCCACCGCCGACGCTTGCCGTTCCACCGCCGACGCTCGCCGTTCCACCGCCGACACTCGCCGTTCCACCGCCGACGCTCGCCGTTCCACCGCCGAAGCTCCCGGGCCCCGTTCCGATGGGACCAACGAGCGACTGGCAACTGCCGACCGAGCACACGAGGTTCGACTGCGTGCAGTCACGGCAGGTTGCTCCGAGCGAACCGCACGCCGTCGACGAGCTGCCACTCACGCACTCGCCCGAGGCCGAGCAACAGCCCGAACACGTGCGCGCGCTACACTCACGCGGCGCCGCTCCGCAGCCCGCGACCACCAGCATCGTCACCACCACCCACGCTCGAACCATGTGCCCGCTGCCTCCGCGAAGGGCAGACACCGGCAGTTCAGCGATGATGCATTCGTCGGTTGCGTTCATGGGT
Source organism: Archangium sp. (assembly GCA_016793585.1). The sequence goes on along the minus strand of JAEUJR010000928.1, from coordinate 10,832 downwards.
CGCCCAGACCCGGACGAGACGAAGCCCTGCGGTTTTGCGAGTTTGGCTCTCGCCGCGCCATGACCGATTCAGTAAGCGCCGCGGCCGATGTCGCCTTCCATCGATGTGACCGGCTTCGAGCGCGAGCTTCGTGCCCTGCGTGAAGAAGCCGTCGCGAGCCTCGGCCCCGCAGACCTCGCCCACCTGAAGAAGCTCGAGCGTTGGGGCCGCTGGTGCACCGCTGCCGGCTACGCCACGGCCTGGCTGTTTCCCAACCCGCTCAGCATGGCGCTGCTCTCGACCGGCTCGACCGCACGGTGGACCATCATCGCGCACCACGTGCTGCACAAAGGGCTCGACCGCGTCGACGGCGCTCCCGAGCGGCTCACCTCGAAGGGCTTCGCGCGCGGCTGGCGGCGCTTCGTCGACTGGTTCGAGTGGATGCACCCCGACGCCTGGAGCCACGAGCACAACGTGTTGCACCACGCGTACACCAACGAGGTCGCCGACCCCGACCTCGTCGAGCACAACCTCGAGGCGTTGCGCTCGTCGAAGCTGCCACGCGCGGTGAAGTGGGCGCTGCTCGCGCTCTCGGCCTCGACGTGGAAGGTGACGTACTACGCGCCGAACACGATGCAGGTGCTGCAGCGGCGGCGGCGCCGCGCTCCTGGAGATGGGCGCACGCAACGCGACGACGCGCGCGGCCCCGAGACGATGCTCGAGGCCTTCGACGTGCGAACCAAAGACGGCCGCGAAACGTGGCGCGCGATGCTGCCGTACGCGCTCGGCCGCTTCGTGGCGCTCCCCTCACTCTTTGCGCCGCTCGGGCCGCTCGCGGTGGCGTCGGTGTTACTCAACTCCCTCGGCGCGGAGTGGCTGTCGAACCTGCACACCTTCGCCATCATCGTGCCCAACCACGCAGGCGACGACCTGCAGCGCTTCGATGGCCCGCCGAAGAATCGCGCCGAGTGGTTCGTGCGGCAGGTGCGCGGCTCGGTGAACTTCCGCACTGGCGGCGACCTCAACGACTTCCTCCACGGGTTTCTGAACTACCAAATCGAGCACCACCTCTTCCCCGACCTGCCGCCGCGCCAGTACCAATTGCTCCAGCCGAAGGTGAAGGCGCTGTGTGAGAAGTACGGCGTGCCGTATCGGCAGGAGTCGGTGTTTCGCCGCTTGCGTCAGCTCGTGCGCATCTCGACGGGCGCGGGCTCGATGCAGCGTGACGCCGCCTCAGGCGTACCGGCCGGCGACATACAGCGCAGTGCGTGAGTCCTGCGGCGAGTCGAAGAGCGCCTCGGTCGGCCCGTGCTCCACGACCTCGCCGAGCAACATGTACACACATTGCTCGCTCACCCGCCGAGCCTGCGCCATCGAGTGGGTGACCATGATGATGGTGTAGTCAGCCTCGAGCTGCTCGATGAGCGCTTCAATCTGCGCGATGCCCTCGGCGTCGAGCGCCGAGCACGGCTCGTCCATCAAGAGGATGGAGGGCTTGAGCGGCAACAGCCTCGCGATGCACAGCTTCTGCTGCTGCTCGAGGCTCAGTTCGATGGCTGGCTTGGCGAGCTTGTCCTTCAGCGAACTCCACAGGCCGACCGCGCGCAGTGACGACTCGACGGCCTCGCTCAGCAACTGCGGCTTCAGCTCGTTGCGCGGCACGTGCGAGCGCAAACCGAACAGCACGTTCTCGCGCACCGAGAGCGGCAGTGGATTCGGCCGCTGAAACACCATGCCCACGTGTTTGCGCAGCGACGCGAGCGAGACATCGGCGTCGAGAATGTTCTTCCCCAACAGCTCGATGGTGCCCGTCATGCGAACGCCGACCGCCCGCTCGGTGAGCCGATTGAAGCTGCGCAGCAGCGTCGTCTTCCCACAGCCCGAAGGGCCGATGAGCGCCGTCACTCCTCGCGCCGCGAAGTCCAGGTTGATGCCTTTGAGCGCCTGGAACGTGCCGAACCACAGGTTCAGGTCGCGCACCGTCGCGCCAGCTGGAGCGACGGCGTTCACCCGATGGCTCCCTGGAGATATTGGGCGGTGAGCTCGACGCGCGGGCGCTCGAACATCGAGACGACATCGCCGACCTCCACCACCGTCGAGGCGTTGAGGAAGACGACCTGGTCGGCCAGGCGCCGCGCCTGCTGCACGAGGTTGGTGGTGAGCACGATGGTGGTGGTGGCCTTGAGCTCGAGCAGCACCTCTTCGATGCGCATCGTCGTCACCGGGTCGATGGCAATGGAGAACTCGTCGAGACACAGCACCTCGGGCTGCATCGACAACGCGCGCGCCAGGGTGAGCCGCTGCTGTTGCCCTCCCGAGAGGCGGGTGCCGAGCAGGTCGAGCCGGTCCTTCACCTCGTCCCACAGCACCGACTGCCGCAGCGCGCGCTCGACGATGACATCGAGCTCGGCCTTGTTTCGAAGCCCCTGACTGCGCGGCGCGTAGGCCACGTTGTCGTAGATGCTCATCGGCAGCCCGACCGGCAGGGGAAACACCATTCCCACGCGGCGGCGCAGGTCGAGCGCATCACCCGTCGAAATGACTGACACATCGTCGAGCAGCACGTCGCCCGTCACCTTCGCACGCGACTCGAAGTCGATGGTGCGGTTGAGCGTCTTGAGCAGGCTCGTCTTGCCCGAGTTCGCCGGCCCGACGACGGCGCAGATGCTGTGGCGGGGGACCTTGAAGGAGACACGGTCGAGCGCGCGTACCTCCCCATAGTGAACGCTCAGGCTTCGACACTCGAGGTGGGTCACCATTTTCTGTTCCTCCTGAGGCGAAGCCGCAGCACGAAGGCCGCGCTGTTGATGAGCAACACCAGCGTCACCAGCACCACCGCCGTCGCGAACGTGCGCTCGTGCGGCATCTGCGAGACCTGGGTCGAGATGACGTGCAGGTGCATGGCCAGGGCCATGAAGGGCTCGTCGAGCGCGTAGGGCGCCAGCCGCTGCGGAAACGCGTCGGGAATGGTGGCGAAGAAGACGGCGCCGGTGAAGAGAATCGGAGCCGTCTCTCCAGCCGCGCGTGACACCGCGAAGATGACGCCTGTGAGAATGCCGCCGAGCGAGTTCGGCAGCACCACCGTCCACAGCGTGTGCCAGTGCGAGGCGCCGAGGTTCCAGCACGCCTCGCGGAACGTTCGCGGCACCGCGCCGAGGGCCTCTCTCGAGGCGGCGATGACGACGGGCAGGTTCATCACGGCGAGCGTGCAGGCGGCGGCTTGCAGGCTCGCGCCCATGCGCGCGAAGAGCACGAAGGCGCCGAGCCCGAAGAGCGCGTGCACGATGGAGGGCACTCCGGCGAGGCTCGTGACGGCCAGGCTGATGAGGCGCGTCGTCCGCCCCGCGGGCGCGTACTCGTTCAGGTAGATGGCTGCGGCCACGCCGATGGGTGAGACGAGCAGCACGCTCAGCACCACCAGCCACACCGTGCCGATGAGCGGAGCCCACAGCCCGCCGGCTTTGCCCTTGTCGAGCGGGTTCTCCCACAGGAGCGACGGCGAGAGCGCAGGCGCGGCCTTCACCAGCAGCGCGAGGAAGATGAGCACCACCACGAGGCTCAACGCGACGGTGGCCGAGAGCGTGATGGCGCGGGCGCGGGCCGTCACCACCTGCTTGTGGCGCTCGTACTCGGTGGGCAGGAAGGGGTGCGTCATCGCTGCTCCCGGCGCGTGCCCTTGATGACGAGGTCGGCGGCGACGTTGACCGCGAAGGTGAAGATGAGCAGGACGACACCGAGCACGAAGAGCGCGTGGTAGTGCTCGGAGCCTCGCGGCGCTTCACCCAGCTCGGCCGCGATGGCGGCCGTCATCGTTCGCACCGGGTCGACGAGCGAGTGTGGAAGCTGGTTCGCGTGGCCAGTCGCGAGCAGCACGGCCATCGTCTCGCCCAGCGCACGGCCCAGCCCGAGCAGGCACGCAGCGAGCAACCCGTTCCGCGCCGCGGGGAAGAGCACCCGGTACACGAGCTCCCAGCGGCTGGCGCCGAGCGCGAGCGCCGCTTCCCGGTACGAGTCGGGCACGGCACGGAGCGCGTCTTCGGCGATGGAGACGATGACAGGCGCGCTGATGAGCCCCAGCACCACGCCGCCCGTGAGCAGGTTCGTGCCGAGCGGAGCGCCAGTGACGCGCGCGACGACGGGCCCCACCAACATCAGGCCGACGAAGCCCCACACGATGGAGGGCACCGCCGCGAGCAGCTCGATGATGACCTTGAACGTCTCGCGCAGGCGGTCGCTGGCGAACTCCGAAAGGTAGACGGCGGCGCCGAGCCCGGCGGGGATGGCGACCAGCAGCGCGACGAGGGTGGTGGTGAGGGTGCCGACCATCAACGCCAGCGCGCCGTAGTGCGGAGCGTTGCCCGAGGCGGGCGCAGGAATCCACCGCGTGGAGGTGAAGAACTCCACCCAGTCGATGCGCGGCAGCACCGGGGCGGCCTCGCGCACCAGGAAGACGAAGATGGCGGCCATGCAGACGATGGAGCTCCACCCGCTCGCGACGATGAGGGCCTCGATGAGCCGCTCCCCGAGTTTGACGCCGCCGCGCTTCATCGGACGGGCACGTAGCCCTCGCGGGCGACGACCTCCTGGCCTTCGTCTGACAGCACCCACTCGAGGAACGCGGCGACCTCGGGCGAGGGCTGGCCCGCCGTGTACAGGTAGAGCTTTCGCGCGATGGGGTAGCTGCCCGAGCGTGCACCTTCGGCAGACGGCAGCTCGGCAGGGTCGCCGTCGTGGCGCGAGACGGCCAACCACTTCACGTGCGGCGTGCGGTAGCCCATGCCGCTGTACCCGAGCGCGAGCGGCGCCCCCGAAATCTTCTCGAGCACTTCACTCGAGCCCGAGAGCTCCGAGACGCCGCCGCGAAACTCGCGCGCTTTGCCATCGACGCCCTTCGCGCAGACGACTTCGCGGAAGTAGTCGTACGTGCCCGAGCTGTTCTGCCGCCCAATCAACACGATGGGGCCCGCCATGCTGGGCGCGACCTGCGACCAGTCGTGCAGTACCCCGTCTTCGGCCCACATCGCTCCCAACTGCGTGAGGCTGATGGACTCGAGCGGGTTCGAGGGGTGCACGAAGATGGCGAGCGCGTCGGAGCCGATGAAGTGCTCGTGCGCCTCGAGGCCGCGACGCGACTGAAGCTCGCTGCGCTCCTTCGGCTTCAGCTCACGGCTCGAGGTGGCGATGTCGACGGTGCCGTCAATCAACCCTGCGATGCCGACGCCCGAGCCGCCGCCCGAGGCGCTCACGCGCACGCGACCCGGCTTCGCGGAGTACGTCTGCGCCCAGCCCGTCGCCACCTGCACCAGGGTGTCGGAGCCCTTCATCGCGATGGTGTGCGTGTGGCCCGACGGCGCGCCGCGACAGCCCCCGAGAAGGACGAGCATCGTCAGCGCTGACACCCGCAGAGCCATGGCGGCACCGTGGGCTTCGCAGATGGTGGGTCGATGGCGGGCAGGTGTCGGTTTGGTGCCGAGTGCACCTTGCGTGCGATCACTTCGAGAGAGCGCGCGCAGTCACTCCGCGTGATGACGACGCTGACGGCCCAGCAGCGGGAGCGACCGCGTCAGCGCCAGCGCAGCTGAGTCTGAAGCACGTCGGCCCTTGCACTGGGGTGTGCAAGCGGTTGCACCTGAGCGGTGGAAGCCCCTGATTCGACGACCCAGGCGGGCGGCATTTGCCGTGAAGGAGGGAGGCGCATGCTCACGCTCGCCACCATCGCCCTCCTCGCTGCCGACCCCTCGATGCCTCCGCTCGTGGAGGCGCCTTCGCTGGCTCACGCGCCACGCGAAGCGAAGTTGCTCACCGACGTCGAGCCGACCTCGACTGGAACGCTGGTGGGCCGCGCGGTGCTGGCGCCAGTCATCGGAGCGCTGGGCGCGGGGCTTGGTGGCCTCGCGGGACTGCTCGTCGGTGGAGCGCTGGGCGCAGTGGTCGGCGGCGGCTGGGGCACCATTCTGTTTGCGATCGCGGGCGCGGCCATCATCACGCCGTTCGGCCTCGCGTTCGGCATCGCAGCCGGCGCGGCAATGCTGGGCGCGAAGTTCGGAGACCTGTTCAGCCGCTCTATTCCGTGGGCCTTCCTCGCGGCGGGTCTCACCGTCATCGCAGCGTTCGTCGCCCTGGCCGTGATGCCCGAGGCCATCGTGCTCGTGACGGCTGGCGTCGCCATCGCCAGCGCCGTCGCGGTGCCGCTCATCGTCGAGGCGCGGCGCATGGCCGAGGTGCAGGGGCCCGAGAGCACGCTGGCCCTCGCGACGTTCTGAACGTCACCCCCGGCGACGAGCGCGCAAGAGGAAGAGTGTCACGACGATGAGCGAGACATCGGTTTGAGTCGTCGCGCAGGTGGGGCTGGCCGAAGGGTTCGCCTGAAAGTGCACCGACTCGATGGTGTCCTCCGTCTCTGAGGTCCACCGCGGAGTGACGACGACGGGCACGACACAAGAAGCCTGATTGCCGGAGTCATCGGTCGCGGTCAGCGTCACCGTCGTCACGCCCGCTGGGAACGACGAAGGCGCATCGCTGGTGACGACCAACGCCTCATCCACGACGTCCGTTGCGTCGACTCTCAACGACACCTGCGCGCCGGCGTCAGCCGAGGTCACGAGAACGCGCTCCGGGCAGGTGATCGTCGGGGGCGTGGTGTCGCCAACGTTCACGTCGATGTCGCATGCCGAGGCATTGCCCGCATGGTCGACGACGGAGACCCGGACACGAGTTCTGCCCAGAGGAAAGACGCCAGCGTCGAGCTCCCTGCTCCAGGTCGCGACGCCGCTGAGGTCGTCGCTGGCCGACGCCTCGAGCGACACGACCGCACCGAAAGGGCTCGTGGCCTCGACAGCAGGCACAGTCGCGCAGCGAAGCTGCGGCGGTGTCGTGTCACGCGCGACCACGACGGTAGACATCGAACGACCACCCGAGCTCTCGGCTGAACACTCGATGCGGGTGCTCACGGTGTCGGCATTCACGACACGCGGCTCACAGCCACTCGTGCTCCACACGCTCGACTCCGGGTCGGTGACGAGCCATTCGATGCCAACGTCAGAGGTCCACCAGCCCGCGTCGGAGCGGGTGCCAGTGAGTCGGGCGCTCACGACAGGCGGCGTGTCGTCGACATCCGCGAGGAAGAGTTCTTCGCCAACCTGCGACGTGGATGCGGTGACGAGTACGCCCTGTGGAGAATCGACCCACGCCCTCGGTGATGACGAGCCCGGCCCGGGTTCGAGGTCGAACGTGAGTCGGGGCTGGCCTGCGGCATCGAGGTGCCACAGCTCGCGGCCCTCGGCTGCGCGATGCGCCGACCACAAGAGGGAGCCCCGAACGACCTTCAAGTCGCGAGGTGAAGACGACTCCGGGCCACGAGCGAGGTCGGCCACCAGCGTCGTTCCTGCGACCGTGCCATCGGTGACCCATAGCTCGCGACCGGTCGTTCGCGTCTGCGCACTGAAGTACACACGGTTGCCGACCACCGTGAGTGAGGCGGGTTCCGCGCCCCCGGCTCCAGGCTGGAGATCGACGATGAGATTCGTCCCCGCGCCCGTCCCGTCACTGCGCCACAGCTCGGAGCCCGTGGCATCCGTGCCCCACGCGAAGTACGCCGTGTCGCCCACGACGACCATCTCGGTCAGCGGAAAGTTCGAGTTGAGGGCGAAGCCCGGCTGGGTGCCAGGTTCGGTGCCGTCGGTCGTCCATAGCCACTGCGCCGGGGCGTTCGCGACGAAGAAGACGCGGGTGTTGCCTGCCGCAAACAACCTCGGGTTCGAGTAGCCCGAGCCTGGAATGAGATCCTTCACCAGCCACGAACTCTCGCCGTCGGTCGCACAGAGCTCGGCCCCGAAGGGTCCAAGACACTGATGAATCACGTTGGCTTGAAAGACCGTGAGGGGCCCATCAAGTGACGACTGCCCAACGCCTTGCGACCGAAGCTCGGTCGTGCCCCCGTCGGGGCCGTTCGTCGAGAAGAGACCATAGGGCGAAGTGAAGACGACGTGACTTCCCACGGGTGTGAAGGTCGCTGGACTGTTGGGCTCGAATGTCTCCCACAACGTTGTCGAGACCTGACGAAGCCCGGCATCGACAGAATAGACATGCGCCTGAAACCCAGTCGACGACTTTGCCGAGAAATAGAAGTCATCTCCGACGACCAGTGGCTGAACATGGGCGGCGACCCCGCTGTCTGGCCCGGGGGAGAACTCTGCACGAAGACCCGCGTGACCAGACAGATCAGCACCGAAGAACTCGCGACCGGTTGGTGGAGTGGTGGCGGAGAAGAGCGCTTCGTTGCCGACCCATGAGACGCCACGAGGCGCGCTGCTGGCTGGCAGTGGGGCTGACGAGTCGAATGCAAGGAAAGTCCCCGCCGGGGTTCCATCTGATCGCCACAGGCCACCTCGACCAAGGAACAACACGGACGAAGGAGAGAGTTCGACCATCGACCAGAACGTCGGGGTGGCACGTGTTACGGCAAAGGTGCCGACAGGCGTGCCATCTGTGCGAAAAATACCCGTCGGGTCGTTCATGTTGTTGGTTTCGTAGACGGTGAAATACACGAGGCCTCCTGCGCTGACAGGCCTCTCACCGAATACCTGGCTGGCGGGCCCCGGTCTGAGATCGATGAGGAGTCGGGTGCCCTGAACGGTGCCGTCGCTCGACCAATACTCGCGCCCCGTCGCTGGAGTGGTGGCCTGAAAGACGAGCGCTGTGGAGAGACCGGCAAAGAAGCTCGGAAAAGACGAGCCTGGCCCCGGCACGAGGTCGATGACCGAGGTGCCTGCCCAGGTGCCGTCCGAGGCGCACAGCTCGTAGCCAAAGTCCGTGTCACAGCTGAAGACTGCACGACTCCCAATCACCACGCCGCTGCCGACGAACGAGCCCTGCTGGCCGAAGCCAAAGGTGCTCACCTGGATCGTTCCACTGATGGTGCCGTCGGTGCGCCACAACTGACTGCGCGAAGGGGTCTCCGCCGAGAAGAGCACAGAGGAACCAAGGACCATGAAGTTGTGGGGTGATGAAGATGCTGGTCCTGGGCGAAGGTCGACGAGCAGATGCGTTCCCTGCGGAGTTCCATCGGAGATCCACAGTTCCTCACCAGTCGCGGGCTCGAACGCCGAGAAGAGCAGCCCTCCGCTGAACGAAGTGAGCTCCCGTCCAGAGATGGGGTGGAGGACGGTGGTCCCACCATCGAGACGGTCGAAACGAACGAGCCCATCTCGGAAGCCGTAGGCCGCCGAGCCCAAAGGCACCCATGGATTCGGGCCCTCGCCCGTCACGCGGTCTTCGATGAGCGCCGTGCCCACCGTCGTCCCGTCGGTGCGCCAGACTTCGGGTCCAGCGACGCCGTCATCTGCCACGAGGAACGAGGTGGGCCCGCTGGCGACAACTCTCTGAACCTCGAGCTCGGTGCGAACCAACCGCGTTCCCGCATCAGTGCCATCGGTGATGAAGAGGCCCTCCGGCGAGTTCAGCCAGACCCTGGCTCCGTCGCCGACCAGCGTGTGGGCCCCCGGACGAACAACCTCGGCGCCAGGAGCCACATCCGCAACAAGACGCATCGGCTGGCTCGAGCTCTCGAGCGCAACGAGACACGTGACGATGCCGAGCACGGCCGCCCGGTTCGGGCCAGAACGCATGGGACTCTCCTCAGCGCGACACCATAGCTCGCGACCTGAACGTCACCGCTTCGCCAGCGGCTCGAGCGTGAACGTCCCGGCAGTCCGGCTCCACGTCGCGCGACGCAGGCTGTACTTGAGCACCGCGATGTTGCGACAGAGCAGCTCGGGCGCACGCGGCTTCGGGGTCGCGCATTCCCGCTCGAGCGCGCCCGCGGCCCAGGTCACCTCGAGCGTCAGCCCCTGTCGCGGCAGCTTCACGACTCGCGCGAGCCACGGCGTCACGTCGGCGTCGTCGAGGTTTCCGACCGCCGCGACATCGGAGGCCGCCACGAACGCTTCGAGGAACGGCACCGAGGACACGACCTTCGGTGCATCGGTGATGGCGCTCGTGGAAGCGTCCACAGTCCACGCCTGCAGCTGCGTTACGGGCGGCGTCGGCGCGTTGCGCTCACCACGCAGCGAGAACAACACCGCGACGAACTGCTTCTTCGTGCTGCGAAAGAGGGCGAACTCGAACTGCTGCGCCGGCGACGGCTCGCTCCAGGCGATGAAGCCGTTCTTCGCGTCGACCGCGAGGCCTTTCACGTCGGGCCGGTCGGTGAACGAGAACGCGCCTTCGCGCTGCACCAGCACCGGCAGCGCCACACGTTCACGCAGCATCGAGAACGCGGTGGTGACGTCGAAGGGCGCCGCCATCGCGACGGCCGAACTTCCGACCACCCACGCCACGAGCGCGCGTCGTGCTGCCATGTGCATGACCGCCCTCCCGATGAGCGAGGCCCGCATGCTAGTCGACCCGCATGCCCCACGTGCCCGTTGGCCTCGCCGAGCAGGTGTCGCGCCTTCTCTCCGAGGGGCAGGACGTCTCTGACGACGCCTTCGACCAGTTGCTCACCGAGCGGCCACGGCAGAAGTCGAAGACGTATTGGACTCCGGTGGAAGGCGCGAAGCTGGCCGCCGCGTGGCTGACCGAAGCAAAGGCAGAGCGCGTGCTCGACGTCGGCTCGGGCCCGGGCAAGTTCGCCGTCATCGTGTCGTTGCTGACGAAGCGGCGCGTGTTCGGCATCGAGCGGCGTGACGAGCTCGTGTTCCAGTCGCGGCAGCTCGCGCGGCGACTCGGCGCCGACGTGCAGATTGCAGAAGGCACGCTCGAGGCGGTGCAGCCCGAGAAGTACGACGCGTTCTATTTCTACAACCCCTTCGGTGAGCTGCTCTCGTCGGACGCCGACCGCTACGACACCTCGT
>JAEUJR010000246.1 GCA_016793585.1 Archangium sp. | reverse complement strand
CCCCGAGTGCGAGCCGATGATCATCGGCCGCAACTTCCTGGTGAAGATCAACGCCAACCTCGGCAACTCCGCCGTCAGCAGCTCGATCGAAGAAGAGGTCGAGAAGATGGTGTGGTCGATTCGCTGGGGCGCCGACACGGTAATGGATCTGTCGACAGGCCCGAACATTCACGAGACGCGGGAGTGGATTCTGCGCAACTGCCCGGTGCCCGTCGGCACGGTGCCGCTCTACCAGGCGCTCGAGAAGGTCGGCGGCAAGGCCGAAGAGCTCACCTGGGAGCTGTACCGCGACACGCTCATCGAGCAGGCCGAACAGGGCGTCGACTACTTCACGATTCACGCGGGGCTGCGACTGCCGTTCATTCCGCTCACCGCCAAGCGCGTCACCGGCATCGTCTCACGCGGCGGCTCGATCATGGCGCGCTGGTGCCTCGCGCATCATCAGGAGTCGTTCCTCTACACGCGCTTCGACGAGATCTGCGAGATCATGAAGGCGTACGACGTGAGCTTCTCGCTCGGAGATGGTCTGCGTCCCGGCTCCATCGCCGACGCCAACGACGAGGCACAGTTCGCCGAGCTCGAGACGCTGGGCGAGCTGACGAAGATCGCGTGGAAGCACGACGTGCAGACGATGATCGAAGGCCCCGGTCACGTGCCGATGCAGCTCATTCGCGAGAACATGACGAAGCAGCTCGAGGTGTGCGGTGAAGCGCCGTTCTACACGCTGGGGCCGCTCACCACCGACATCGCGCCCGGGTACGATCACATCACCTCGGGCATCGGCGCGGCCATGATCGGTTGGTACGGCACTGCGATGCTCTGTTACGTGACGCCGAAGGAGCACCTCGGGCTGCCCGACAAAGAAGACGTTCGCGTCGGCGTCGTCACCTACAAGCTCGCAGCGCACGCGGCCGATCTCGCCAAGGGGCACCCGGCGGCGCAGAGCCGTGACGACGCGCTGTCGAAGGCGCGCTTCGAGTTCCGCTGGGAGGATCAGTTCAACCTCTCGCTCGACCCGATGAAGGCGAAGGAGTTCCACGATCAGACGCTGCCGGCCGAAGGCGCGAAGACGGCGCACTTCTGCTCGATGTGCGGGCCGAAGTTCTGCTCGATGAGCATCACCGAAGACGTTCGCGCGATGGCCGAGAAGGGCATGGCCGAGAAGTCGAACGAGTTCCGTGAGGGGGGGCGCGAGGTCTACGCCGCCGAGCCCGTCACCACCCCGGTGGCCGAACGGCGTTGACCGGCAACGGCTCGAGGAAGGCGCTGCGGCGGAGATCGACCTGACCTCCGTCGTGCGCGAAGTAGTCGTCGTGGTTGAGGTCGAGCACCAGCCCGCCAGGCGCGTCGATGCCCCACGAGGGGTCACTCATGCCAACGCGCGGCGAGTACATGAGATCGATCTCCGGGTTCGGCGCGCGTGAGTCGAAGGCGTGCCCGAACGCATGCTGGTTCGGCGCTGCGTTGGGAACGATGCCGAGCCCGTGCATGAGATCGTGCAGCATCGCCCAGTCGAAGTAGCCCAGCGTCGACATCGACTGGCCCCACGGCCGCGCCTCGCACGCGACTCCGCCGATCGTCGACTTCAGGTACATCGCGATGACCGAGCCCACGAGCGCCGGTGGGTAGGCCGCTCCGCCGCACGCGTACGTGCTCTCGCCGCCGTAGAAGACCGCGTACAGCTTGTCGGGCTTCACCTGGTTCATCGCGATGAGCTCACGCTCGATGCGCTCACGCACGTAGGCGACGCCCGTGTTCACGTCGTTCGCGTTGCCGCTGCCGCGCATCTCGGCGTTGGTCTTCGTCAGCCGAACGAAGCCGATGTCGAGCTCGCCGCCGCTCGTGTCGAAGCGCAAGGTGCGCCCTCCGAGTTGCGTGCCGAGCCAGCCTGAGAACGCCTTCGCCGAGGTGCAGATGCGCCCGTTCACGTCGAGCGACTCGTCGGGCAAGTCGCTGGGAAGCACGTACATGAGGCGAACCTGAAGCAGCTGAGACTCGTCGGCCCGATCGACCGAGCTGCGTGTGACCGGGCAGCGAACGATCTGAACGCCGCCGTCTCCTCCCGAGCCGGCGTCGGTCACCTCGCACGCACCCGCCGCGGAGCAGGTCGTGCCCGGGCCGCAGGTACCGCACGTCACCGAGCCACCGCACCCGTCAGGCCGC
>JAEUJR010000222.1 GCA_016793585.1 Archangium sp. | reverse complement strand
GTGCGCGCGAAGACGACGAAGCCGACGACGGGGCGACGCAGCAGGTGGCGGAGCACCTCTTTCGCGATGCCGAACAGTCCGCGGGGAATGCGCATGGCGGCCGACTACCACGTGGCCGAGAGGCCCGCCGCGGCGCCGTTGCTGAGCGGCAGCACCCAGGCGGTGACCGGCGCAGCGGGCTTGTCGAGCACGAGCAAGACGATGCCGCCGGCGAGCAGAATGGCGCCGCTGATGAAGCCTCCGAGCGCGAGGGAGTTGGCGGTGCTGGCGCGCTTCTCCATGAGTGAGACGGCGGGCGCTTCACTGACCGAGGGAATGCCGTAGGCGCCGATGATGGCGCGCGCGTCGGAGGCGATGAGCTGTTGCGAGAGACCGAAGCCTGCGAGTCCGAGGCCCACGCCGAGCAGCCCGACGCCGACGCCCGAGAGCCAGGAACGCTGAGGCGCCGTCGGAGCAGCGACCGCCTGGGTCGCGAGCAGGAGCGAAAGCACGAGGCTGAAACGGCGCATGGGTCGAGTCGCTAGCATGGAGTGAGCGCAACGTCCTTCGTCTCGGTTGCGCGCGGACTTCTGATCAATCGGCGAGCCGAGGCCGACCCACTGGTCGAACAGCCTGTGGGACGCAACGTTCCCCACGTCTCAGTTCATGGTTCGGGACTTCTGTGCCATCAGCACGCCGTGGCCGCCCCCGTGCTCGAAGTCTCTCACCTCACGAAGAAGTACCCGAAGCTCACCGCGCTCGAAGACGTTTCGGTCTCCATCGACGCGGGAGAGATCTTCGCCCTGCTCGGCCCCAACGGCGCCGGCAAGACCACGCTCATCGGCGCCATCTGCGGGCTCGTGCGCAAGACGAGCGGCTCCATCAAGCTGCTCGGCGTCGACCTCGACCACGACGCCATCACCCCGCGTCGCGACGTGGGCCTCGTGCCGCAGGAGATCAACTTCGACCCGTTCTTCTCGGTGCGCGAATCGCTCGACCTGCAGCTCGGCTACTTCGGTCGCCCACCCGACAAGGCGCGCGTCGACGAGCTGCTCGAAGCGCTTTCCCTCTCCTCCAAGGCTGATCAACCCACGCGCGCGCTCTCGGGCGGCATGAAGCGTCGCCTGCTCATCGCGAAGGCGCTCGTGCATCGCCCGAAGCTCGTCTTCCTCGACGAGCCCACGGCCGGCGTCGACGTCGAGCTGCGCCGCGACTTGTGGACCTACGTTCGCAAGCTCCGCTCCGAAGGCACCACCGTCGTGCTCACCACGCACTACCTCGAAGAAGCCGAAGAGCTCGCCGACCGCGTGGGCATCATCGACAAAGGCAAGCTCCTGCTCCTCGAAGAGAAGACCGCGCTCATGAAGCGCCTCGGTGAACGCCGCCTCGAGGTGAAGTTGCGAGACCCGGTCGCCACGATTCCCGACGGAGCCTCGGCCGGAACGCTCTCGGACGACCGCCGCACCTACGTCTTCGTCGAACGCGCCGGCACGCCCTCCTGCGCCGACGTGCTCGGAGCCCTCTACGCCGCGCACCTGCCCGTCGCTGAAGTCTCCATGGCGCCCTCGAAGCTCGAAGACGTGCTCATTCGCGTGCTGCGTGGAAACGGCGGTGTCGCGTGAACGTCATCGGCACGAAGACGCTGCTCCAGAAGGAAGTGCGCCGCTTCCTGCGCGTGCCCGGCCAGACGGTGCTGCAGCCGCTGATCAGCACCACGCTCTACTTCGTCGTGTTCGGGTACACGCTGGGCGGCCGCCAGGGCGAGGTGAACGGCGTCAGCTACGTCTCGTTCATCGTGCCGGGCCTCGTCTTTCTCGGCATCGCGAACAACGCGTTCCTCAACAGCTCGTCGTCGTTCTTCATCACCAAGATTCAGGGCACCATCGTCGACCTGCTCGTGGCTCCGCTCGGAGCGACCGAGCTGCTCATCGGCTTCGTCTCGGGCGCCATGGTGCGCGGGCTGCTCGTCGGTTTGCTCACCTGGGCCGCGGCGCTCGTCTTCACCGGCTGGCACCTCGCGCACGCCGCCACCACGCTGCTCTTCCTGCTGCTGTCGGCCTACGTCTTCGCCGTGCTCGGCCTCATCGCGGGCATCTGGGCGGAGAAGTTCGAGCAGATCAACTTCTTCCCCACGTTCCTCATGCTGCCGCTCACGTTCCTCGGTGGCGTCTTCTACTCGGTGCGCTCACTGCCCGAGCCGTTCCGCACCATCAGCCTCTTCAACCCCGTCGTGCACATGGTCGAAGGCTTGCGCGCCGGCATGCTGGGACTCGAAGAGGGCTCGTTCCTCGGGCTCGGCCTGCTCGTCGGGCTCGCGATGGTGGCGACGGCCGTTGCGCACCGGATGCTCTCCGTGGGTTACCGGATGAAATCGTGAGACGAAGCCCAAAGCGAGCCTGAGGAGCGGCGGCACCGCAATGACTGCCGACCCATGCCGCGGCGAGTGTGGCTCGCGACGGCGAAGTCGAACTGAGAAACACGTCACACACTCAATTCTGATGGAGCCGCGCTAGGCTCCAAGTCCTTCTCATGGGCATTCCCTTCGGCCGGTACGAGCTGCTCCGCAAAATCGCCGCTGGTGGCATGGGGCAGGTGCTGCTCGCTCGCAAAGGCGCCGAAGGCTTCGAGAAGCTCGTCGTCATCAAGCGCATCCTTCCGCACCTCGTCGAGGACGAGGAGTTCTTCGCCATGTTCATCGACGAGGCGAAGATCACCATGCGCCTCGACCACCCGAACATCGCGCGCATCAACGAGTTCGGCGTCGAGAACGGCGTGCACTTCATCGAGATGGAATACGTCTCGGGCGAAGACGTGCGCCGCATGGACAAACGCGCCCGCATGGCGAATCACCCGGTTCCGCTCGGCGTCATTCTGCGCGTCATCGCCGACGCCGCGGCCGGCCTCGACTTCGCGCACAAGGCGAAGGACTCGAAGGGCGCGCCGCTGGGCCTCGTGCACCGCGACGTCTCTCCACAGAACGTGCTCGTCGGCTTCGACGGCTCGGTGAAGCTCATCGACTTCGGCGTCGCCAAAGCGGCCGGCCGCGCGCAGCACACGGCGACCGGCATTCTGAAGGGCAAGTTCCCGTACATGTCGCCCGAGCAGGCCGACGGGCTCGACATCGACGCGCGCAGTGACGTCTTCGCGCTCGGCATCGTCTTGTGGGAGCTGCTCACCGGCAAACGCCTCTTCAAGGGCGAGAACGACCTGATGACGCAGCGGCTGGTGAAGGCCTGCCAGGTGCCGCCGCCGAGCGAGGTCGAGCCGTCGCTGCCGAAGGGCCTCGACGCAGTGGTGCTCAAGTCGCTCACGAAAGACGTGAAAGACCGCTACGCCGACGCCGGCGCGTTCCGCATGGCGCTCGAAGA
>JAEUJR010000211.1 GCA_016793585.1 Archangium sp. | reverse complement strand
CGTCTTCGTCAGCTCGGCTTCACGCTGCTTCTGCGTCCCGGCGTCGAACGTTGGCTGCGGGTAGTTGCGCGCCGCGACGTCGGGCATCGACGAGACCGACTCGAGCACCTCGGGGAACACGCAGGCGAGCTCACGCACCATGTCGACGTGCTGCGAGCCCTGGCCCGGGAAGACGAACGCCAACTTGCCGGCAGGAGCGCCGACACCGAACGCAACGCCTTCAGGCGTCGAGAACGGCTGACCGGCCTGCACCTTCGCGAGCACCGGAGCGAGCACCGACTCGACGGTCTTGCCGGCTTCGATCACCGCGACGAGCCGGTACGAGTCGTCGGCCTTGAAGGTCGCGGTCGATCGTTCATCGGCCTTCATCGCCGCCTGCAGGCGCGTCACGAGCGAGCCAACGTCTTTTGCCGACACCGCGAGCAACTCGACCGAGCCGTCCCACGCAGGAGCCACCCGACGATCGCCGTACTCCTCGAGCACCGTGTGGAAGTTGCTGCCACCAAACCCGAACGAGCTCACCGCCGCGAGACGAGGACCACGCGCCGACGGCAGCCACGGCCGCGACGTCGTCGGCAATGCGAACGGGCTGGTCTCGATCTTCAGCGCCGGGTTGGGCCGATCGATCTTGAGCGTCGGAGGAATCACCCGGTGATGCAGCGCGAGCGCGGCCTTGATGAGCCCCGCCGCTCCAGCCGCCGCCTTCGTGTGACCGACCTGCGACTTCACCGAGCCGAGCGCACACCACGCCGGGTCCGTGGAGTCGTTGCGATAGACCGACTGCAGCGCTTCAAACTCCGCGGCGTCGCCAGCCTTCGTGCCAGTGCCGTGCGCCTCGAGCAGCTGAATGTCACGCGGGCGAACGTTCGCGTCGGCGTACGCATTGTCGAGCGCCCTCGCCTGCCCCTTCGACAGCGGCGCGTAGATCGACTTCGCCCGGCCATCGCTCGAGGTGCCGATGCCACGAATGAGCGCGTAGATGCGATCGCCGTCACGTTCTGCATCCGACAGGCGCTTCAGCACGACCATGCCGATGCCTTCACCGAGCAGCGTGCCGTCGGCCTTGTCCGAGAACGGGCGCGCGTCTCCGGTCGGCGAGAGCGCGGGCGTCTTCGAGAAGCACATGTGCATGAAGATGTCGTTCAGCGTGTCGACACCTCCTGTCAGGACCATGTCGGTGCGCTTCGACTCGAGCTCGGCGATGCCGAGGTGCAGCGCGCCCAGAGAGCTCGCGCAGGCCGCGTCGACGACGCAGTTGGTGCCGCCGAGATCGAACCGGTTCGCGATGCGACCGGCGACGACGTTCCCGAGCAGCCCGGGGAACGAGTTCTCCTGCCAGCCGACGTACGAAGCGCCGATGCGATCGACGACGTCTTTCGCGGTGGTCTCGTCGACGCCTGCGTCTTTGAGCGCCTTCTTCCAGTGCGGGTGACCGAGCCGGGCCCCGAGCGAGATCACGAGCTCCTGCGTGCCCGTCACGCCGAGCAGCACGCTCGTGCGCGAGCGATCCCACGCGCCCTCTTCGGGGTAGCCCGCGTCTTCGAGCGCCATCTTCGCGACGACGAGCGAGAGCAGCTGCGACGTGTCGGTCGCCTCGAGAATGGAGGGCGGAATGCCGAACTCCGTCGGGTCGAAGGGCGTGCTCGACAAGAACGCGCCGCGCTTCGCGTACGTCATGTCGGGCGCCTTCTGATCGGCGTCGAAGTAGTCGGCGACCGAGAAGTGCGTCGAGGGCACGTCGCCTACCGCGTCCTGCCCGGTGCGCAGCAGCCGCCACAACGACTGCAGGTTCTCGGCCTTCGGGAACATCGCGCCGATGCCGACGATGGCGATGGGCTCCTTGCGGCGCGGGCCCGTCGACACGTCGGTCGTGTGCGTCTTCGGCGCCTCGAGCTTCACCACCGCCACTTCACGGCGCGTCAGCTGCTCGAGCTCTTCCACCGAGCGCGGCGAGAACGCCTCGACCTCGGCCGGCAGCACCACGCCCTGCGCCCGCAACGCCGCCACGCGCGTCAACACGCACGCACCCACGAGCAGGTTCTTCGAGATCGTCACCGCGTCGCGGGCGCTCCAGGCCTCGAGCGCGCTGCCCTTCACCCACGCGTTGAAGGCGCCCATCGCCGGGCCACACCACACCTGGTAGTCGAGCTTGCGATCGGCGACGCCGTCGTTGGCCCACTTCGACGCCTGGCCGAGGTACGCGCGGAAGATCAACGCGAGCTGGTGCTTCGGGTCCTTCTTCGCCTTCTCGAGCTGGGCAGGGTCACGGTGCGAGAAGAAGCGCTCGCAGCCGGCCCACGCCTCTTCGAGCGTCGTGCGGAAGTACTTCGACTCGAGTTCTTCGCGAATCGCGCCCGGCAACGACGCGATCGACTCGTGCGTTCGATACAGCTCGTAGAGCCGCTGCGCCCGAACCGCGAACAACGTGCCGCGCGTGAGCACCTGCACCTTCACGCCCATCTCGAACATGTCGGCGGCCGGAGCCATCGCCACGTCGGTCGAGCTCGCTTGCGCCAGCAACTGGCGAACCGCATCGCTGGTGCCGGCTTCACGGGTCGCCTGGTTGATCGACCCTGTCACGACGTACGCCGCGCCCATCGAGAACGCAGAGGCAACCGATGCCGGTGTCGCGATGCCACCTGCAGCACCGATGCGCGGACGAACGGGGTACGACCGCTGCGCGCAGATCTCGTCACGCAGCGCCTGCAGCGCGGGCAGCAGCAGCACGAGCGGCCGGTTGTCGGTGTGGCCTCCCGAGTCGGCCTCGGCGGTCACGTCGTCGGCCATCGGCACCTGCGCGGCCAGCGTCGCCTGCTCCTGCGTGATCGCTCCGCTCGCCACCAACTCCGAGAGGAACCGCTCGGGCGCAGGCTCGAGGAACTTCCGCGCCACTTCGACGCGCGAGACCTTCGCGATGAGCCGGTTGGGGACGACGATCGAACCATCAGCCGCGCGGTGAATGCCGGTGACGCGCCACTTCACGACGCTCGCGGTGAGATCCAGGTATGCCGACGCGCTGACGATGCGAAGCCCGCGCGCGAGGAACAGGTCGACCAGCGCCGCTTCGAGCTTCTGATCATCGGGCGAGTGAATGAGGTTGATGCCCCAGGGCTTGCTCCCGAGAGACGCTTGCAGGCGATCGATCGCCGCGGTGACGCGTGGAACCGACAGCCCCGCGGCGCCGAAGATGCCGAGGTAGCCCACCTTCGCGACTGCCTCGACGAGCGCCTCCGACGCGATGCCGTTCGCCATCTCGCCGGCGATCAACGGCGCCGTCAGCCCATACGCCTCGGTGAAGCTGCGATCGCCGAGTCGGTCGGGCGTCAACGCCGGCGCATGCCCGAGCAACGGCAGCTGCCCTTCGGAAGGAACCGACCCCAACGCCGCCACGCCGCCTTTCGCGATCGCAGGCCGGCCACCGACGTCGACGATGCTGACGGGAGCTCCGACGAGCGCGAGCAACTGCTTGAACGCTTCGGGGCCGGTCCGTGGGGTGAACTCACCGGGCGTGAAGGCTCCGAGTGAATGCTGTGCGAGGGTCAAAACGGGCTCCTTGAGGCGAGCGGCGGCCTTAACAGTCGACCGTCAGCGCCACAACGGACCCAAGCAGTTTCCCACCATGCAAAACCGACCGAACCGGTCAGGGTTTTTCACGTGCAGAAACAGCCGGTTCTGAGCGCAGCTCGCCACACTTCCGGCACACGCACGCCTTGCCCTTTGCGGCCTCGGGGATCTTCGCGAGCACGGCGGGATCGAGCTTCGCCGAGAAGCACCAACAGGCCGCCTCACCCGCGGCGACACCGCAGGCGTTCGGCTCGCCACAGAGGGGACA
>JAEUJR010000171.1 GCA_016793585.1 Archangium sp. | reverse complement strand
GCGCGGCTCTCCCGCTTCGAGCTGTCGGGCACGAAGGTGACGGGCGCGCAGGTGGTGCTGGGCGACGGCTCGCAGACGCTCTCGGTGAAGGCGAAGGAGTACGTCGTCTCGTGCGGGCCGATTCAGTCGTCGGCGGCGTTGTTGCGCTCGGGGCTCGCGCACCGGCTCATCGGCAAGCGGCTCTCGGCGAACATCGGCGCGCCGGTCTTCGCGTTCCTGCAGGAGCCGATTCAGTCGTACGGCTCGTTGCAGATTTCGCACTTCTTCTGGCCCAACGAGCCGGGGCCGCGCTTCGTCATCGAGTCGTGGTTCAACCCGCCCGCTGCGCACGCGATGGTGCTGCCCGGCTACCTCGAGGTGCACCAGGCGCGCATGCAGAACTACCGCAACTTCGCGGTGGTCGCTCCGCTGGTCGCCACACTCGCCTCAGGCACCGTCGACGCCGACGGCAAGGTGCAGCTGCCCATCGGCCTCGACGACCTGTCGCGGCTGCATCAGGGGCACGGCGTGATTGCCCGCGCGCTGATGGACGACCGCAACCCCGAGCCCATCAACGAGCTCATCATGCCGACGGCGCACGGCATCGTCGTCTCCGACGCGAACGAGCTGAAGGCGTACGAGACGCAGCTCAAAGACCTGCGCGACCTCGTCGTCGGCACCGGGCACCCGCAGGGCGGCAACGGCATGAGCACCGACGACGCGATTGGTCCCGTGGGCGCCGACTTCCGCGTGCGCGGCATGGACAACCTGCGCGTGTGCGACGGCTCGCTGTTCCCCGACTGCGCCGGCATCAACCCGCAGTGGACCATCATGGCGCTCGCGCACCTGTGCGGTGAGCAGATGGCTGCGCTCTGAGCCAGTTGACCTGATGACACGGCCACCGGGTCTGCAGAACCCCAGCCGCCGCGACCGAATGTTCGACTCGTTCGAACCGTTGCGCTTTGGTCATCGTGGCTGCCGGGAGCGCAGCGCGGGTCGACTGGAACAGGGGCGCGGCCATGTCGCACGACCACGACACTCGACGAGAAGAGGCCCTCGGGCGGCTCGAGAAGATTGCCCGCATGGTGCCGGGCGTCGTCTACCAGTACCGGCTGCGGCCTGACGGCAGCTCGAGCTTTCCGTTCTCGAGCGCTGGCATCGAGCAGGTCTATCGCGTGACGCCCGACGAGGTGCGTGACGACGCGTCGAAGGTCTTCACGCGCCTGCACCCAGACGACTTCGCCCAGGTGGTGGCCAGCATTCAGGCCTCGGCGCGCGACCTCTCGCCCTGGCGTGACGAGTACCGGGTGCGCTTCGACGACGGCAGCGTGCGGTGGCTGCAGGGCCACGCGATGCCCGAGCGGGAACCCGACGGCTCGACGCTGTGGCACGGCTTCATCACCGACATCACCGAGCGCAAAGAGGCCGAGCGGGCGCTGCGGCAAAGCCAGGAGCGCTTCAACCTCGCGATGGACGCGACGAGCGACGGCCTGTGGGACCTCGACGTGCCGACGGGCGTCGGCTCGTTCAGCCCTGCGTACTTCGGCATGCTCGGCTACGCGGCCCACTCCTTCGAAGAGCTGGGCGTCAGCTGGGCCGAGCTCGTGCACCCCGACGACCGACCGCGCGCGGTGAGCGTGAACCTCGACTGCATCGAGGGGCGCGTCGAACGGTTCGAGGTCGAGTTCCGCATGCGCGCGAAGGACGGCGAGTGGCGGTGGATTCTGGGGCGCGGCCAGGCGGTCGGGCGTGACGCGAACGGGCGGGCGCTGCGACTGCTCGGCACCCACGTCGACATCACCGAGCGCAAGAAGCTGCAGGCCCAGCTCGCGCAGCAAGACCGCCTCGCCACCATGGGCATTCTCGCGGCGAGCGTCGCGCACGAAATCAACAACCCGCTCTCGTACGTGCTGTCGAACCTCGAGGCGCTGGTCGAAGAGCTGCCGCGCCTCGCCGGCGTCGACCCGGCCGTGCTCACCGACCTGCTCGACTGCGCGCGCAACGGCCTCGAGGGCAGTCGGCGAATTCAGGGCATCTCGCGCAGCCTGGGTACGTTCTCGCGCGTCGACCGCACCGAGCGTGAAGGCGTCGACCTGAACACCGTCATCGAGATGGCCACGGCGATGGCGCACAACGAGGTGAAGTTCAGGGCGACGCTGGTGAAGCAGCTGGCGCCGGTGCCCCTGGTGCTGGCCTCCGACGGCAAGCTGGCGCAGGTCTTCTTGAACCTCGTCATCAACGCCGCGCACGCCATCGACGAGGGCCAGGCCCAGCAGAACACCATCACGGTGCGCACCTGGGCGCGGGGCGGCGACGTCTTCGGCGAGGTGGCCGACACCGGGCACGGCATCGCCCGTGAGAACCTCGAGCGCATCTTCGACCCGTTCTTCACCACCAAGAAGGTGGGCCAGGGCTCGGGCCTGGGCCTCACCATCAGCCGCAACATCGTCACCGAGTTCGGCGGCGACATCACGGTAGAGAGTGAGGTCGGCAAGGGCACGCGGGTGGTGGTGCGCCTGCCCGCCGCGCCGGCTGCGGCCGTGAAGGCAAACGTGATGCTGCCCGGCCGGCGCGAGGCGTCTGCCGTGCGCGGGCGCGTGCTGGTGGTAGACGACGAGGAGCCGATTCGCCGGGTGCTCAAGCGCGTGCTCAGCACCGAGCACGACGTCGTCTGCGTGGCGTCGGGGCGCGAAGGCCGCGCGCTGCTCGAACACGACGCCGCCTTCGACCTGGTGCTGTGCGACGTGATGATGGCCGACGTGACGGGCATCGACCTGCACGTGTGGCTCTCGCAGACCAACCCGGTGCTGGCCTCGAGGCTCGTCTTCATCTCTGGCGGCGCCTTCACCCCGCACACGTCGGAGTACCTGGCGAGCGTCTCCAACCCCACCGTCGACAAGCCCTTCGACCCCCGGGCCCTGCTCGCCCTCGCCGCCGAGCGCGTTCGACAGGTGCGCACCGGAGCAGCGCGCCCCGGCGAGAAAGTGTGAAACCGGCGCCCGCCTCATGTCATGTGGGCCCCGTCACATTCTCTCGTGAGGGGTCACATGTCATTTCGTCTCGTCGTGGTCGTCGCGTGTCTCTCTGCCCTGTCGGCGTTCGCCCAGCTGAAGCTGCCGGCGCTCAGCCCTGAAGCCAAGGTCGTTCAGACCGCGGGCCTCACCACCATCACCGTCGACTACAGCAGCCCCGCCGTGAAGGGCCGCAAGATCTGGGGCGGGCTCGTGCCGCTCGACAAGGTCTGGCGCGCGGGCGCGAACAAGAACACCACCATCACCTTCAGCATGCCGGTCGTCATCGGCGAGGCGCAGGTGCCCGCGGGCACGTACGGCTTCTTCGCGATTCCGGGCGGCTCGTCGTGGGTGCTGATTCTCAGCAAGGTGAACGACCTCTGGGGCAGCGACGAGTACAAGGAGGGCAACGACCTGGTGCGCGTCACCGTGAAGCCGCAGCCCATCGCCGCGCGTGAACGCCTCGCCTACCTCGTGTCGAACTTCACCAACGACACGGCGAGCATCGACCTCGAGTGGGAGAAGGTTCGGGTCTCGTTGCCGGTGAAGCTGAAGACCGCCGAGCAGGCCGCCGCCAACATCAAGGCCATGGCCGAGAACCCGTCGGCGCAGATGACGCAGGCCGCGCGCTACTACCTCGAGGAGAAGGACTTCGCGAACGCGCTCGCCTTC
>JAEUJR010000139.1 GCA_016793585.1 Archangium sp. | reverse complement strand
GATCCGGGTGAGCAGCACGCAGCACTCCTCCCCGGTTCCCCCGAGTACGACCGTCATGGCCAGGGCACCCGCCAAGTCCGACAAGAAGCGCGCCGCGAAGAAGAACGACGACGAGAAGAAGAAGAAGGTCAAGCGCGCGGCTGCCGCGTCGGAGGTCGAAGAGATTCCCGACCCCCCCGAGGCCGACGAGGAGCGCGACGAAGAGACCGACGCCGACGAGCGCGACGGCGACGAAGGCGAAGACGGTGAGGGTCGGGTCAAGCCGGTGCTGACGCCGATGGCCAACCGGGCCGTGCGCGACGACGACATTCGTGAAGCGCAGATCTCGGGCGAAGAGCTGGTGAAGACCGAGCAGGCCGAGGCACCCGCGAACACCGACGCCGCCGAAGCAGCGGCCGAGAACGCCCCGCACGCGCAGCTTCAGGAGCTCAAGCTCAACGACCTGAAGCGCATGAAGATCACCGAGCTCTCGAAGATGGCCCACAACCTGGGCATCGAGGGCACGCAGGGCCTCAAGAAGCAGGAGCTGCTCGTCAGCGTTCTCTCGAACGTCACCGAGAAGAAGTACGAGGTTCAGGCCGAAGGCGTCATGGAGATGATGAGCGACGGCTACGGCTTCCTGCGCTCGGCCGACTCCGACTATCAGCCCAGCCCCGACGACATCTACGTCTCGCCCTCGCAGGTGCGCCGCTTCAACCTGCGCCCCGGCGACACGGTCACCGGCCCGATTCGCCAGCCCCGTGAAGGCGAGCGCTACTTCGCCCTGCAGCGCGTCGAGAAGATCAACTTCGCCGACCCGTTCTCGGCCGACGTCAAAGAGCGCATTCTCTTCGACAACCTCACGGCGCTGTACCCGACGAAGAAGCTCAAGCTCGAGCACGACGCGAACGACTACACGACGCGCATCATCGATCTCTTCTGCCCCATCGGTCTCGGCCAGCGCTGCCTCATCGTGGCGCCTCCGAAGGCCGGCAAGACGGTGATGCTGCAGAACATCGCGCACGCCATCTCGAAGAATCACCCCGAGATTCACCTCATCGTGCTGCTCGTCGACGAGCGCCCCGAAGAAGTGACCGACATGCAGCGCTCGGTGCGCGGCGAGGTCGTGTCGTCGACGTTCGACGAGCCCGCGACGCGCCACGTGCAGGTCGCCGAGATGGTCATCGACAAGGCCAAGCGCCTCGCCGAACAGAAGCAGCACGTCTGCATTCTGCTCGACTCGATCACCCGCCTCGCGCGCGCGTACAACACCGTCGTTCCCGCGTCGGGCAAGATCCTCTCGGGTGGTGTCGACGCCAACGCGCTCCACCGGCCCAAGCGCTTCTTCGGCGCCGCACGAAACATCGAAGAGGGTGGCTCGCTCACCATCATCGGCACTGCGCTCATCGACACCGGCAGCCGAATGGATGAAGTGATCTTCGAAGAGTTCAAGGGCACCGGCAACAGCGAGATCGTGCTCGACCGCAAGCTCTTCGAGAAGCGCATCTTCCCGTGTCTCGACATCAACAAGTCGGGCACGCGCAAAGAAGAGCTGCTGCTGCCGCCGTCTGATCTCGTGCGCATCACGGCGCTGCGGCAGGTGCTGCACCCGTTCACGCCCATCGACGCGATGGAGTTCGTGCTCAAGCACATGCGCCCGAGCAAGGGGAACGCAGACTTCCTCGGTGGCATGAACCGCTGACCTGCATGAAGCCTCGTCGAACCGTTCGCGTGTTCAAGTCGTTCGACGAGGCTGACGAGGCTGACCAGTTCTATTGGCTCTCGCGGCCGATGCACGAGCGCATCGCGGCCGTCGAGACGCTGAGGGTGTTCGCACATGGAACTTCCCCAAGACTGGAGAGAGTTCTTGTCGTTACTCGCCGAGCACCGGGTGAAGTTCCTGTTGATCGGCGGCCACGCGATGGCGGCGCACGGGTTCCCTCGGTTCACGGGGGATCTCGACGTGTGGCTGGAAGCCGCTCCAGCAAACGCTGAACGGGTCATGCGCGCGCTCGTGGCGTTCGGGTTCGGCGATGTTCGAGGCCTCTCGGACGCCGACTTCACCAGTCCCGGAACGGTCGTCGCGCTCGGCAATCCTCCGATGAGAATCGATCTGCTCACGACGATCTCGGGGGTCGAGTTCAAGGCGGCCTGGACGCGGCGGCGAAGAGCGACGGTGGCAGGTGTCCAGCTCTGGATGATCAGTGCTGAAGATCTGCTCGCGAACAAACGCGCTGCGGGCCGGCCGAAAGATCTGCTCGATGTCGAGACGCTCCTGCAGGTCGTGAAGCGGTCTCGGACGAAGAAGCGCTCGTAGCCTTGTCGTTTGCCAGCTGGCCGTGAGCGCGACGGAGGCGCTCATGAGACTCGCGGCTTTCTCGATGCTGGTGTTCGCCGCAGGAACCGCTGGCGCGAAGTGCGTGTCGCCCTTCAACTGCTTCGAGCCCTCGGCGTGGGTCGTGAGTGGCGCCGTCGAATCCGTGAGCGACGACGCAGGTGCCTCGGGCGGCTACGCCTTCGTCACCGACGGCGGGGTCACCTGCGGGAACGTTCGTCTCACGCCCGAGGGCACGCACCTGCCAGAGCAGTCTCGCCATGTGTGGGTTCAAACAACCGCCGTGCAACGACTTCCGCAGCTGCAGCTGCGACTCGGTCAGCCCATGGCTCCGCAGTCTCGAACCGTTGTTCCTGATGGCCTTCCGCCGTCATGCGTCGCGCGCCTGATCCGCCCGTTGCGCCCCTGTCGGCACAGGGCTAAGCCGCCGCCACTCATGTCGCGGGTCGCCCCTCTCGTTCTCAGCCTGCTGGTCCTCGGCTGTCCCACCACGTACATGCCGCCGCCGCTGCCTCCTGACGCGGGCACGGCGGACTTCGTGGGTCGCGCCTGCAACGTCGACGCAGAGTGTGGCGTGCTTCGCTGCGACAAGGTTCGGAGGCAGTGCATCTGCCTCTCGGACGACTCGTGCCGCATGGGCACGATGCTGGGTTCGGTGCCGAAGTACTGCAACAACTTCACGGGCCAGTGCGTCGAGGAGATCGCCGGCTGCCGCTTCGACACCGAGTGCGCGATGGGCGAGTACTGCGACCCCTCGATTCGCGCCTGCCGCCCGCTCAAGAGCTTCTGCGAGCCGTGCAGCGCCAACAACGAGTGCGGCGGCAAAGACGACAACTGCGTGCTCGACACGACGCTGAACCAGAAGTTCTGCGGCAAGGCCTGCACCGACAACGCGAACTGCCCACGCGGCTCGACCTGCCAGCAGAAAGATGGCTCGGGGCAGTGCTGGCCCGACAAGACGCCGCAGGGCCAGGCGGCCACGTGCCGCAACTTCCAGGGCTGCGTCCCCGACAGTCAGCGCTCGTGCAACACCACGCCCGACTGCATGGACTCGACGCAGCGCTGCGACCCCCGCCTCGGCAAGTGCGTGGCCGCGGCGCAGGTCTGCCCGTTCGGCACCACCTGCGACCCGCGCGCGCGGCTCTGCGTGGCCGAGTGTTCGCGTGACGCCGACTGTGGTGACTCGAAGCTGCGTTGCATCAACCGCGTCTGCGAGCCGCTCAACGAGTGCAACGTCGACACCGACTGCGCCGAGAACCGCGTCTGCACCAAGCCGCCCGGCGAGCCCACCGGCCGCTGCCAGCCCTTCTGCACGACCGACGCGCAGTGTCCCGTCGGGCAGGTGTGTGCCCGCACCGCCAGCAACCGCTTCGGCTGCGCGCCGGGCTGCTCGGTCAACTCCGACTGTGGGCTCGATCAGCGCTGCAACAGCCGCACGAAGATCTGCGAAGGGCCCGTCATCGGCACCGCGCGCGCCTGCCAGGGCACCAGCGCCTGCAACACCTGCGAGGTCTGCGAGGGCTCGACCAACCTCTGCCGCAGCGCCAAGAGCGACTTCCCCTTCTGTCAGACGTGCGCCACCTCGGCGGAGTGCCCGGGTGGAACGTGCGTCGCGCTGCCGTCGGGCACCAGCGTGTGTGCCCGCTTCTGCGGCGGCGGCCAGGAGTGCCCGCAGGGCTTTGCCTGTCTCACCCTCACCACTGGTGGTTCGGCCTGCGTGCCGGCTGACCGAAGCTGCTCCGGAAAGTGCCCATGACCCGTCTGCTCGCCGCCGCCGCCCTCTGCGCCGGTCTCATGTTCGTGTCGGTCAGTGCCTGTACCGGGCCCGCAGGGGCTCGCGAGACCTGCGGCAACGGCCTCGATGACGACAACAACGGGCTCATCGATTGCGCCGACCCCGACTGCAAGGGCAAGTCGGAGTGTTCGTTCGACGGAGGCTTCTACGGCACGTGCGGCAAGTGTGGCACCGTGTGCACGAAGCAGACGGACTGCCTGCAGACGAGCTACTTCAACGACGTGCCGCTGCCGTTCTGTGCTTCGCCCGACGGCGGCCCCGAAAAGAAGTGCAACGCCTTCGCGAAGAACGTTCAGGTCGACGTGATTCTGAGCGCCCAGGCCGCGTGGGGAACGTTGATCGCGCCGACCCGCAGCATCGCGACGCGGTTCATTCGCCGGACGCAGGCCGATGGCACGCCCGTCACCTGTGCGAGCGTCGAAGCGGCAGCGCCTGGCCGCATGGCCGCCAACGCCAAGCAGCTCGAAGACTCCGGCAAGTTCGTCTACCTGGGCATCGACGTGCGGCCCATCACCTCGGCGTCGGGCAGCATTCCCATTCGATTCCTCAACGTCACCGTCGGCAGCGACTACCTGATCTGGATGGAGATGTGGGGCGGCACGCCGGACAGCGCGACGAAGTTCCCCACGGGCAACCGGCTCGGCTTCGAGTGCTTCGACGGCCCGCAGCTCGGCCAGCAGTGGTCGCCGATCACCGAGGCAGACAACTGCATCACGCCCGGAACCGACGCTGGCGCGGGCACCTGCCGCCAGTTCCAGGTCACCGCCATTCGCGGCCCCCAGCCCTGAGCCGCTGATGCCGCGCCAGCTGCTGCTCGCTGGGTCGTTCGTCGAGGGGGCCACGTCGGCTCCGGTCCACGCTCCCTACGATGGGCGCGTTCTCACAGAGGTCGCGCAGGCCTCGTTCGCGCAGGTGCAGACGGCCATCGAGTTCGCGGCTGCAGGGCGCGAGCGGCTGAGGCGATCGTCTGCTGGTCAGCGTCGCGCCGTGCTCGATGGGGTCGTGCGTGGGCTGACCGCCCGCCGTGACGAGTTCGTCGCCTGCATCATGCACGAGGCGGGCAAGCCGCTGAGCGCCGCACGCGCCGAGGTGTCGCGCGCCATCGAGACGTTCACCCTCGCGAGCGCCGAGCTGTCGCGGTTCGGTGGAGAGATCGTTCCCGTCGATCTCACCGCGGGCGCCGAAGGAACCGAAGCCGAGGTGCGCCGGGTGCCGGTCGGCGTCGTCGTCGGCATCGTGCCGTTCAACTTTCCACTGAACCTGGGGGCCCACAAGGTCGCGCCCGCGCTGGCCGTCGGAGCCCCCATCATCGTGAAGCCGCCTCCGCAGGCGCCGGGCGCCATGCTGCTGCTGGGTGAGGTGGCGCTCGCGGCCGGCGCCGACGCGGCGGCGTTGCAGGTGCTGCCGTGCGCCGTCGACGTCGCCGAGGCGCTCGCCACCGACGCTCGCGTGCGCGTCGTCAGCTTCACCGGCAGCGCGAAGGTCGGCTGGCAGCTCAAGGCGAAGGTGAAGGGCAGGGCGGTGCTGGAGCTGGGCGGCAACGCGGCGGCCATCGTTCGCCACGACGCCGACGTGGCGAAGGCTGCGAAGCGGCTCGCCATCGGCGGCTTCACCTACGCCGGGCAGGTCTGCATCAAGGTTCAGCGGATCATCGTCGAGGCCGCGGTGTGGGAGCAGTTCGTGCCTGCCTTCCTCTCTGAGGTCGACGCGCTGAAGGTGGGCGACCCGTCGCTCGAGCAGACCGTCATCGGGCCCGTCATCGACGCGGCGTCGGCCTCGCGCATCGAGGCGTGGGTCGACGAGGCGGTGGCGATGGGGGCGAAGGTGCTCCGGCGAGGCGCGCGCGTGGGCTCGGTGCTGCCGCCCATCGTGCTCACCGAGGTGCCCCGCGAGGCGCGCGCCTTCTCGGAGGAGATCTTCGGGCCAGTCGTCGTGCTCGAGCGCGTCTCCCAGTTCGACGAGGCGCTCCGCTCGGTGAACGCGGGCCGGTATGGCCTTCAGGCGGCGCTCTTCACCAACGAGCTCTCGGCCGTGCGGCGCGCCTTTCACGAGCTCGAGGTCGGAGGCGTCGTCGTCAACGACGCCACCTCGTTCCGCAGCGACAACATGCCGTACGGCGGCGTGAAGGACTCGGGGCTCGGCCGTGAAGGCGTGCGGTACGCGATGGCCGACTTCACCGAAGAGCGGGTGCTGGTGCTCCGGCCGTAGGTTCGCCGCCGCGGCCCCGTGTCGCGCGTCTTCCAGCCAGCTTGCAGGGCCGTGAGCCGAAATCTTCGGCTGGGTGTCTCTGGCCTCGTGACTGCGACCACGACGAGGCTCGGGCTGGCGTTGGCAGTGCTGCTCCTCGGGTGCGAAGGCACCATCGAGGGACGCGGGGAGCGCGCCGGGGCCGACGGTACGGGCGTGTGGCAGGCGCACCTGCTCACGGCCGACGAATACAACGCGACGATGCGCGATCTGCTGGGCACCACCTCGCGCCCGGCAGACTTCTTCCCCGCAGTCAGCGCCACCGAGTTCGACGCCAACGTCGGGGTGCTCGGCCAGCTCAGCGCGGTTCAGGCCGAGGCGATGTTCGAGGCCGCGCGGCAACTGACCGACGAGGTCTTCGCCTCCGACGCGCTCCGCCGGCGTATCGACACCTGCACCCCGACCTCGGCGAGCGACGAGGCGTGCCCCCGTGCGAGCCTCGAGGCGTTCGCCCGCCGTGCCTTCAGACGATCGCCTGACGCCGACGAGCTCGACGCGCTGGTGACCTCGTACCGCAAGGCCCGCACCGAGCTCGGCCTCGCCCACGCCGACGCGCTCGCGCTCACGGTGCGCGTCATTCTCAGTCACCCCGCCGTCTTCCTTCGCGTCGAGCGCCCCACGCCAGTCGGCACTCCTGAACCCGCTGCCCTCGCGAGCCGGTACTCGTACCTCGTCTGGGGCACCATGCCTGACGAGGCGCTGCTCGAGGCCGCGGAGCGAGGCGACCTCTCGGACGAGACCTCGCGTCAGCAAACGCTCACGCGACTGCTCTCCGACGATCGGGGCCAGCGCTTCGTGCAGCGGTTCCTCGGGCAGTGGCTCGGCTTCGCCAGGCTCTCGAGCCACCACGTCGAGCCCGCCGTGTTCCCCCGGTGGACCGACGCGGTCGCAGCAGGGGCCTCACGTCAAGCCGAGGCGTTTCTCGACCAGTTCGTCACCGGCGGTCTCGAGTGGAGTCAGGTGCTGAAGGCCCCACACCCGACGCAGGCGGCGTTGCA
The DNA here is from genome assembly GCA_016793585.1 of Archangium sp. The sequence goes on along the minus strand of JAEUJR010000139.1, from coordinate 12,961 downwards.
GCCGCTGCTTCGTGACGACCCGCAGGGCGTTCGCCTCGGCGTGCTCACCCTGCCGGCCTACCTCGCCTTGTCGTCACACGGCGATCGCACGTCACCCACGGCCCGCGCCAAGGGCGTGCTCACCGGGCTGTTCTGCACCGATCTCACACCGCCGCCTGGCGTCTCGACCGAGTTCGAGCCCACGCCGATGGGCATGGCGCCGAAGACGACCCGCGCCCGACTCGAGGAGCATCGGCGCAACCCCGCCTGCGCCTCGTGCCACGCGATGCTCGACCCGGTGGGCCTCAGCCTCGAGAAGTTCGACCCCATCGGCGCCTGGCGCGTCACCGAAGGCACCGAGCCCATCGACGCCAGCGGCGACTACTTCGGCACACGCTTCGACGATCACCGCGGCCTGCTCCCCGCGCTCGAGACCGACTCCCGCCTCGGCCCGTGCGCGTCGCGCAAGCTGCTCACCTTCGCGCTGCGCCGCAGCCTCACCGAAGCCGACGACGCCCGGGTGGCCAGAGTGGCGGCGTCATGGCGGGCGGGCTCGCTCGCGCAACTGCTGTCGCTGGTCGTGGCGACTCCGGAGTTCTCTGCATCCACCGAGGTGAAGCGATGAAGGCATTGTCACGACGAGCGGTGCTGCGGGGCGCAGGGGTGGCGTTGTCGTTGCCCTGGCTCGAGGCGCTCGCGCCGCGGCGCGCCGAGGCCGCTGGAGCCGCCACCCCGCGTCGGTTCCTGCTCTGCGTGTTCCCCAACGGTGCGCCGCACGACTGGTGGGAGGGCGCGCCTGCGTTCGGCCAGACGTCGACGGGCGCGGCCTTTCGTCTGCCAAACGTGCTGACACCCTTCGCGCCGCTCAAGTCGAAGCTGCTGATGGTGAGCCGGCTTGGGAACTACACGTGGGCCAAAGGTGGCACGCGCCCCGAGCCCACCGTCGAGCCATCGCACGCGCGCTGCATGGCGGCCCTCACCACCTGCGTCGACACCGACGACATCGTGCGGCGCGCGGGCCTGCAGGTCGACTCGGGCGTGCGCAACGCAGTCTCGGTCGATCAGCTGTTCGCCGCGCAACAATCGACGGCCGTCTCGTCGCTGCAGACGGGCCTCGGCGTGAAGCCCGGCATGTTCGACGGTCGCAGCTATGCGTACAACCAGGTGCTCTCGTGGAAGTCGCCGACCGAGGCGCTCAAGCGGCAGGTGAACCCACGCGCGGTGTTCGACGCGCTGGTCGGGGCGACGGCTCCCGGCTCGAGTCAGGCGCGTGAGGCGCTCGCCGCGAAGGAGCAGAGCGTGCTCGACGCCGTGCGGAGCGAGACGCTTCGCCTGCAGCAACGCGTCAGCGCGAGAGACCGCGTCATTCTCGAGCAGTACCTCGACTCGGTGCGCACCCTGGAGCAGCGCACGGCCTCGCTCGCCGCCGTCATGTGCCAGCCGCCCGCAAGGCCCGCCGCCGTGCCCGAGCCGCCAGGCCCCGCGCAGGGCCTGACCCACGGACAGGACGGGTACGATCACGAAGCCCACGCCGACGTGATGAACGAGCTCATCACGCTCGCGTTTCAGTGTGACCGAACCCGCGTGGTGACACACCTGCTCGACGACGCCCGCTCCGAGTTCGAGTACCGCCACATTCCACGCGCCGATCGGGAGCGCGTCGGCCTCACCTATCGCGCGGGTGACTCGCTGCACTACCACGGTGAGCAGCACGGCTCGGGCGCGCTGGGCGATCGCGTCGTCGACGGCAGGTACCAGGTCGTGACGCCCAGCAACCGGGGCTACGCGGCCATCAACGGGTGGATGTCGCGGAAGGTCGCCGAGCTCGCGCTGCGGCTCGACGCCATTCGTGAAGGCGACGGCTCGGTGCTCGATCACACCGTGCTCGTCTTCTGCAGCGAGATGCGCACCCACGACCACGACGGTTTCGATCTGCCCATGCTGCTGGTGGGCGGGCAGGGCGTGCTGCGCCACGACGCGCACGTCGCGCTCCAGCCCGTCGGGCAGGATCGGCAGGTGCGAGATCTCTGGTTCACGCTCCTCCGCCGCTGGGGGTCGATGCCCGTGACCTCGTTTGGCGAAGATGTTCGAGGGGTTGCGAACGCAGAGCTTTCTGACGTGCTGGCGTGAGCCGGTCGGCGCGGGTTGTGTCACACAGGGGCGATGCCACCGGGTCAGGTCATTCCCCTGCACGGCCACGCCGACGAGCGGGTCGACCCAGCCGACTTCACGGCGGTGGTGCGGGCCTACCGCGGGTACGTGGCGGCAGTGGTGATGCGCATGGTGGGCCGCGACGACGAGGTCGACGATCTCGTGCAAGACGTCTTCGTGCGGGCGCTCGATGGCTTGTCGCGCTTGAAAGATCCCACCCGGCTCAAGAGCTACCTGGCGAGCACGGCCGTTCACCTCACCGTGCGGCGGCTCGGTCGTCGCAGACTGCTCGAGCGCTTCGGGCTCTCGGAGCGCTGGCACCCGACCCTCATGTCGACGCCCGCGGCCACCGGCGAGCAGCGCGCGATGTTGTCGAACGTCTATCGCGTGCTCGAGACCCGGCCAGCCCAGGAGCAGGTGGCATGGAGCCTCCGCTACCTCGAAGGCGAGTCACTGGAGCGCGTGGCCGAGTTGATGGGGCTGTCGCTGGCGACCGTGAAACGCCGGCTCGCTGCTGCCGACGCGGTCTTGCAGGAGGTGCACCGTGAGTGACGCGCAACGAGAACGCGATCTCCACGCGCTGGGCCGGGTGCTGCGCCCGACGTACTCGACGCTCGAAGACACGGCCTTCGAAGCCGAGGTGCGCGGCGTTCATCGACGACGCCAGACGACGCGACGCGTGGCTGCGGTCGTCACGGTGACGCTGGTCGCGGTGGTGTCTGCGATGTGGCTGCGGCCCGCGTCGGCGCCGGTGGTCGAGATCGCGAGCGTGCGCATCGCCAGTGACGCGAGCTTCACGGCGGCGGCCGGAGCTCATGTGAGAACCCGCGCCAACGACCCCGGGCTGCTGTGGCTCGAGCTCGAGCGCGAGAGCGCGCGGTTCGACGTCGCGCCTCAGGGCGGCCGGCTCGTTCGGGTGTCGGCGGGTGACGTGCAGGTCGAGGTGATCGGCACGGCGTTCGTGGTGACGCGGTCGGCGACCGACGTTTCCGTTCGGGTCACCGAGGGGCGCGTTCGGGTGCGCCACGGCGCGCGCGAGGCGCTGCTCTCGGCCGGAGAAGCAGGCGCGTGGCCCCTCGTCGTCGCGCAGGTCGTCGCTCCACCCGAAACGCCCGTCACGCCCCCGCCCGTCGCAGTCGTCGAGCCGGTCAGCCCCCCACCTGCGCCCGCGCCCGTGCCGCGCTCACCGAAGAAGGCTGCGACGTGGCGTGCGCTCGCGGAGCAGGGTGACTACGGCGGCGCGTGGAACGCCCTGCAAGGCGAAGGAACGCCCGACGACGAGCCGCAAGATCTGTTGCGCGCGGCAGACGTCGCCCGGCTCAGCGGGCACCCGGCTCAGGCCATCGCGCCGTTGCGGCGAATTCTGTCGCGCTTCTCGAACGACCCGCGCGCGTCGCTGGCCGCCTTCACGCTGGGCCGGGTGTTGCTCGACGAGCTCGGCAACCCGAAGGAGGCTGCCGAGGCCTTCACCCAGGCGTGGGAGCTGGGCCCGAAGAGCCCGTTGGCGCCAGACGCGGCCGCTCGTGCCGTCGAAGCGCACGCGCGCGCCGGTGAAGAGGCCGCGGCGCGAGAGAAGGCCGAGCGTTTTCTGCGCGACTTCCCGCGCTCGGGCAGGGTCGACGCCGTGAAGCGGTGGGGTAAGGTGCCGTGACGATCTCCCGCTGACGACGAGGCGTGAACTCCTGGTGTCGGCGTGATCTCTGCCGCAGTGCTCGTCGTCGCTCTCGCCGCCACGCCGGGTGTGCGGCGGGTGGGCCTCACCGCTACCGGGTGTGGTGGTGCCTTCGTCACCGAGGTTCGCCAGTTGCTCGCCATCGAGCTCAAGGCGACGGTGGGCGCGCTCTTCGACTCGGCGCCCGAGACCGTCGCCCTCGAGTGCTCTGCGTCGATCATCTCGGTCGAGGTGCTGCGGCACGGTGAAGCACCAGCACCGCTCACCATCGACGTGTCGTCGGTCGACGAAGGGGCGCGTGCCCGCACCGTCGCCCTGCTCCTCGCCGAGGTGATGTCTGCAGCTCCACCACCGCCTCCCGTCGTGGCCAGACCCGCACCGTCAGCGTCACCCGAGCCCAGCGTCGCGCCCGTGCTGCCCGACGCCCCCGCGCGGCTGCTCGTCACGGCCGGCTTCACGGCAAGAACGCTCGAGCAGGTGCAACTTGGAGGAACGGTCGGCGTGGCGGTGCCGCTGCTCCGGTGGTTCGGGGTGCATGCCGAGGTGTCGGCGCTGACGGCCCAGGTGGTTCGCCCGGGTGGCCGGGTGCAGGCGACGGCGATCGACGGTGCGATCGGCGTCGATCTGCGATGGAGCCCAGAGCTGGTGATGCTGCGCCTCGGCCCGGGGCTTCGGTGCGGGTGGGGCCTGCTCGAAGGGCGCCCCGACGCCAGCCGCGTCGGTGGGAAGGTGTCGGGCGTGATGTGGGGCCCGCAGGTGTCGGCTGGCGTGAGCGTGCGGCCTCGTGGCTCGGCGCTGGTGCTCAACGGCTCCGTCGATCTCGGGTGGTGGCTTCCGCGTCTGACGGGCTCGGTGTTCGAAGGAACGCCCGTCGTGGTGGGCGGCCCTTTCGGGGTGCTCACGCTCGGCGTGGGGTGGTTGCCATGAGGCCCGCGTGGTTCGCCTTCGCGCTGGTCGCGTGTGGCCAATGGCCGGGCGGTGGCTCGGGCGTCGTGCTGGGCCCGACGGACGAGGCCCGTCGCGAGGCGTGTGAAACGCGCCGGCTCGCGCGCGCGGCTGCGTTCACCCCGCAGTTCTCGGGGGTCGACGCCGTCACCGAGCCCGTATCGTCGCGCGCGCTCGATGGAGCACTCGTCACCGAGGTCGGCTTTCGCCTTCGCGCCGGTCGTGAACGAACGCCCGCCGGAGGAGAGTACCCGCCTCAGTCGTTCCTCGGCCGCAGCGCCACGCTCCGCATCGTCGACGCGGTGCCGGCTGGTCGCTCGGAGATCACCGTCACCGTGACCACCAACCTCGACCTCTCACCGAACGGGCCGCGCGTGCAGTTTCGCGCCTTCCGCCAGGCGATGCAGGGTGGGGTGACGACCTCGAACGTCACGATGGCGGCGCGGTCAGCGCGGGTCGTCGAGCGGGTGGTGACAGATCACTCCGCGCTGGCGCGCCCGCTGCTGACTGGTGACGTGCTCGACTTCGAGCTCGAGCTCTTCTTCGCCGGGTTCGACCCGCGCGACCCGCTGCCCATCGCCGGCGCGACGCAGGCGTACTCCGACACGTTTCGATATCGCGTCGGCGTCGGCGGCCTCGTCCCAGAGCCGTTCGACGATGACGCCCCTCCCGCGAGCGGGGCGGCCGGCTGGTCTGGCGGAGGACTCTCGGTGCCCTTCTTCGCCTCGCGTGACGGCACGCCCATTGGCGGCGCGACGGCCTGGCAGCAGCTCGGCTTGATGGTCTCGCCCACGGCCGTGCGTGAAGCGCTCGATGGCCGCAGGCTCTTCTTCACCGACGTCGAGACCGGGCTGCACGCCGAGCCGGGCAACGCGCCGCTCTCGGCCGTGCAGTTCACCCGACTCGATCACTTCAACGCGCGCCGCTGCAGCGGGTGTCACGCGCAGGTGGGCCGGGGCCAGTTGCCTGCCGCGGGCAGTCCACTCGAATCGGTCGCGCTGTTCTCGTCGGGGCCGCTGGGCCCGGTGGTGCAGAAGCAGGAGGCCGCCGTCACGCTCACGGGCTTTCGTGACGTGCGCACCGAGACGCTCGCGAACGGGCGAACGGTGGTGCTCCGGGCTCCCGTGTTCGACGCGCCCGCCGAGGCCTTCGCTCGCGTGGCGCCCCCGCTCTCTGGCCTGGGTCTGCTCGAGGCCGTCGACGACGCCACGATCGTGGCCGCTGCCGACGAAGAGGACTGTGACGGCGACGGCATCGCGGGGCGGCCCTCCAGCACGAGCGCTGGCCTCGGCCGTTTCGGGTGGAAGGGCGAGTTCGCGACCCTCTTCGACGCCATCGATCGGGAGGGCCGAGAGCAGGTGGGCGTCACGCTCGAGGCAGCGCCGCTTCGGGTGTTGACGTCGTTCGTTCGCGTCATCGGTGTTCCCGTTCAGCGAGGGGGCGCGACCGCTCAGGTGCAGCGGGGCGCGCAGGTGTTCGCCATGGCGGGGTGCCCGGCGTGTCACCGGGAGCGGCTCGAGACGGGCCAGCGCCACCCCTTCAGCGAGCTGCGAGGGCAGGTGATTCACCCCTACACCGATCTGCTGCTGCACGATCTTGGCGACGCCCTGGCCGACACCGCGGGCTCGGAGAACGCACGACGATGGCGCACGGCGCCGCTCTGGGGCCTCGGGGTGGGGCGCGTCGTGCACGGGGCCTCCCACCTGCTCCACGATGGGCGAGCGTCGTCACCGCTCGAAGCGATTCTCTGGCACGGGGGCGAAGCCGCGGGAGCCGTGGCCACCGTGAAGGCGCTGCCCACCGACGACCTCGACGCGCTGCTCGCTTTTCTCGAGAGCCTCTGAGCCGTTTTCGGCCGCCGGGTGTCCACGGAGACGTTCCTTCCCGGAGGTCTGCGTGTCGCGACTGCTTCCCGTGGTGCTGCTGATCGGCTGCGTTCCTGCCCAGGTGGGAGACGGGCTCACTCCAGAGCCGGGCAGCGAGCAGGAGCGGCGGTCGTGCGGCGCGTCGGCGAACGCCATCGTGCCCTTGTTCGAGGCGGCGACGACTGGCGGAGAGCCGATCGTGTCGGTGCGCAGCGACGGCGTCATCGTGACGCGGGGTGCTGGCCGGGTTCGTCCGCGACATGAACGCGAAGATCGCCACATGCGCTTCGAGCCGCACTACTTCGAGAAGCGCAGCTTCGGCTTCGTCATCGAAGACCAGGTCGCGGCCGGGCGCTCGTCGTTGAAGGTCACCTACCGCCCCATCTTCGAGTGGGCCGACCCCGAGCCGCGAACGAACTTCCGCGCGTGGAAGGTCTACGGCGAGGCCGGCAACGGCCCTCAGTCGTACCTGTTCGCCAACAACAACGTGCTCACCACGGTGGGGCCGCTCGAACAGGCCATCACCATCACCACCAACGCGCGCGAGCGGGGTCGACCGCTGCGGGTCGGCGACATCATGGAGTTCGAGTTCGGCATCTTCATGCGCGGCTTCCCCGCCGATGACACGTGGGCGGTGGGCGCGAAGTCGTACTACTCCGACACGTTCCGCTATCAGGTGGGCGTCGGAGGGCTGACGCCAGAGACGTTCGACGACTCCGGCCTCGTCGGCCCACGCACGAGCGACGAGCGCCTCGGCGGTGGCACGACGGTGCCGCACGTGGCCTTCGCTGACGGCGCGGCCGTCGAGCCGGCGTTCGCGTTCTCGCAGATGGCCCTCAACATTCAGGCGCCGCACCAGCAGCAGTGGCTCGAGGGGCGGCGGCTCTTCCACACCGACTTCGGCACCGGCGCACACTCGGAGTCGGGGAACCCGGCCTTCACCGCCCAGGCGGGAAAGCTCGGACCTCACTTCAACGTGCGCAGCTGCCAGGCCTGTCACCCGCACAACGGGAGAGGCGTGCTGCCCGCCGTGGGCGCTCAGGTCGACACCCTCGTGTTGAAGCTCACCAACGGAGGTTCGCTCGGCGCGCAGCTGCAGCCCCAGGAGGCGCCGCTCCGGCTGGTGCGTGAGTCTACGCGGCTCGTCACCCTGGCCGATGGCACGGTGGTCACGCTGAAGCGGCCCGAGTTCGACGCCGGCCGCGCGCTGCTCTCGTCGCCACGCCTGCCCCGTCAGCTCGTCGGCCTGGGCCTGCTCGAGGCCATCGACGAGGCCACGATTCTCGCGAGCGCCGATGAGGCCGACTGTGACGGCAATGGCATCTCGGGGCGGGTGAACGTCGTCGACGACCCTTCGGGCACGCCGAGGGTCGGCCGCTTCGGGTGGAAGGCCGAGAAGGTCAGCGTTCAGCACCAGGTCGCCGATGCGCTGATGCTCGACCTCGGCGTCACCACCACGCTCTTCCCCGAGGAGGGCAAGGCCGAGCTCTCGAACGACGACCTCGAGCGGCTCACCACGTACATGCGCCTCATCGGCGTGGTGCCGCAGCGGCGGGGCCAGGCGCCCGAGGTGGTGCGTGGCGCCGCGGTCTTCGGCGAAGCCGGGTGTTCGAACTGCCACTTCCGGTCGACCCGCACCGGCAAGACACACCCCTTCGAAGAGCTGCGCGACGAGCCGATTCGTCCGTTCACCGACCTGCTCTTGCACGACCTCGGGCCCGACCTCGCCGACGACTCGGGAAGAGCTGACGCCGCGGAGTGGCGCACCGCTCCGTTGTGGGGCGTGGGGCTGACGCGCGAGGTCTCGGGAGCCGTGCACCTGCTCCACGACGGGCGGGCGCGCTCGGTGCTCGAGGCGGTGTTGTGGCACGGCGGAGAAGCGGAGCGCGCTCGGGCCTTCGTTCAGAACGCGTCGGCCGGCGATCGCGCCGCATTGATCGCCTACGTCGAGAGCCTGTGATGCGCTTCGTCGTCGTCACGCTGTCGGTGTTGTGCGCGTGCAGCCCGCCGCCCCTGTCGACCGCCGACGCCGCAGACCTCTCGTCGCCGTTGGTGGATGCCGGAGCGCAGAGCAGCGACGCAGGGCCAGGTCCGGTCGACGCCGGCCGCGAAGACGCGGGCGTTGCGACGCGCCCGGTTCGGGTCGTCGGGCGGCAGCTGCTCGTCGGCGGAGCGCCGTTCGAGATCAGAGCAGTCGGGTGGAACCCCGTGCGGCGGGGCGGGCAACACCCGGCCGGGCTCGACTTCGCGGGCACCGTCGAGCGCGACGCCGCGATGATGCGCGACGCAGGCTTCAACGCCGTGCGCACCTACGTGCCGCTGACCGACCGCGCGGTGCTCGACGCGCTCCATCGTCACGGCCTCGTCGTGCTGAACACGGTCTATTCATACGGCGGTGAGCCGGCTTCGGTCGTCACGGCGAGAGTGCAGGCCGTCGCCGATCACCCGGCGATGCTCGCCTGGCTGGTGGGCAACGAGTGGAACTACAACGGCCTGTACGTGGGCCTGAGCGCGGCCGCGGCACGCGATCGATTGAACGAGGCGATGGCGTTGATTCGGTCGGCCGACGCCGAGCTGCCCATCGTGAACGTGTACGGAGAAGTTCCTTCCGCCGACGTCATCACCGCCATGCCCCTCACCGACATCTGGGCGCTCAACGTCTATCGCGGCATCAGCTTCGGCAATCTGTTCACGACGTGGGCGAGCCGAAGCACCAAACCGATGATGCTCGGCGAGTACGGCGCCGACGCGTGGAACGCGCTGCTGCCCGGTGAAGACCAGAGCGCGCAGGCGGCGGCGACCGAAGCGCTCACGCGTGAGCTCCACCAGAGCTGGTCTGGTGCCGGTGGCGTCGCCGTCGGGGGGGGCGATCTTCGAGTGGTGCGACGAATGGTGGAAGGACGGCAATGGTCGCGCCGATCGCCACGACGTCGGTGGCATCGCGCCTGGAGGCGGGCCGTACCCCGATCGCACCTTCAACGAAGAGTGGTGGGGCCTGGTCGACATCGATCGCACGCCCCGCCTGGCGTTGGGTGCCGTTCGGCGCGGGTGGGGCCTGTAGAACTCAGCGTCGAATGGTCGAGGTCGCGAGCGCGGTCTGCACTTCGCCCAGCTTGCCGGCCAGCTTCTGTCGCTCGATCGTACGCTGGCGTCGCTCCCGCGCGTCTTGCAGGGCCTGCGCGACGAGCTCGAGCGACTTGAACGGCTTGCCGACGTAGCCGTCGAGTGACGCCAGCCGGCCGAGCGCGCCTTCAGGGTACGCCGTCATCAGCACGATGGCCGTCGTGGGCGCCTTCAGCGTCAGCGCGTCGATGAGCTCGAGGCCGGTGGCGCCCTTGAGGTTCTTGTCGGTCAACACCACCGAGTACGTCGTCGTCTCGATGGCGGCGATGGCCTCGGTCAACGTGGTCACGCCGTCGACGAGGTACCCTCGCGAGCGCATGAAGATCGTGACCAGCTTCACGATCTCGGCGTCGTCGTCGACCACCAGCAGTCTGGGAGGCATCGAGCCGGGCACGAGAAACACCGATGTAGCAACCAACGCCCTGCTCCCTCAATGGGGTCAGGTCCACTTCAGGGTGGCGCGCTGGGCCCAATACGTCTCAGGCGAGACTGTCAGCTCGACCAGACTGTCTGGAGCGACGGGCAGCTGCGCCGCGGCGAGGTTCGAGGCGACCTGGGTCATCGTGGCGGCGCCGCTCAAGACGACGTCGGCGAAGGGCTGGGCCAAGACGACGGCGAGCGCGACGACGTCGGCCGTGACGCCGAGCTTTGCGGCTTCTTCTTTCAGCGGCTGCACGTCGCCTCGGGGCGAGAGCCGCCCGTTGGCGAGGCCTTCTTTGACGATCACGAGCAGCCCCGCGTCGCGCGCCGCCTGCAGCGCCGGGCCGGCCGAGCGCTCGAGCACGTTCCACGTGGCCTGCACCGAGCCGAAGAGCCGCGCGCCGCCACGCTCGAGCCGGAGCAGTGCGTCGATCAGCTCGGCCTGACGTGCGCCTGAGACCGAGGCTCCAACGACGACTCCGGAGTCTCGCAGGCGTGCGAGGCGATCGTGCAGCGCCGCGTCGACCAGCGCCGGGCTGTCGGGCGTGACGGAGTGAATCTGGTACACGCGCAGCGCTTCACCGAGCAGCTGCCGGCTCTGAGGCCACTGCGCTTCGAAGTGCGCGAGCGTGTGCTCCTTCACCTCGTGCACGTCGGCGGTGCGCTGCCAGTTCGCGGTGTAGCGGTAGCCCCACTTCGACGAGACGGTGGCGCCGCGATGCCCACGCGCGGCCAGCCACGCTCCCAGAAACGCCTCGCCCTGGCCGTACGAGCGCGCCGTGTCGAAGTGCCGAACCCCCAACCGCCACGCCTCGTCGAGCACCGCGAAGGCCGTGCGCTGCATGCCGGCTTCCGAGCCATCGACCACGTCTGCGGCGTGCCCCACCGTCATGTACCCGGGCCGGCCGAGGGCCGCGAGGCCCAGCCCCATCGTCGCCACGATCACTCCCGGGTGAGAATCTCGGCGCCCGTCTCGGTGACGAGAATGGTGTGCTCGAACTGAGCGGTGCGGCGCAGGTCCTTCGTCACCACCGTCCACCCGTCTTCCCAGTGCGACTCTTCCCAGGTGCCCAGGGTGATCATCGGCTCGATGGTGAACGTCATGCCCGGCTCCATGCGCGTGGTGGAGCGGGCGTCGAAGTAGTGGGGAATCTGCAGGTTCGTGTGGAACACGTCGCCGATGCCGTGACCGCAGTAGCTGCGCACCACCCCGTACCCGAAGGCGTCGGCGTGCAGCTCGATGGCGCGGCCGATGTCGCTGATGGGGCGGCCGGGCTTCACGGCCTCGATGCCCTTCATGAGGCACTCGTGCGTCACCTTCACGAGCTGGCGCGACTCGGTGTCGACGTTGTCTCCGACGAGGAAGGTGGCGTTGCAGTCACCGTGCATGCCGTCGAGGAAGACGGTGATGTCGAGGTTGACGATGTCGCCGTCGAGCAACCGCCGGTCGTCGGGGATTCCGTGACAGATGACCTCGTTCACCGAGCTGCAGATCGACTTGGGGAAGCCGCGGTAGTTCAGCGGGCTCGGGTACCCGCCGAGCGAGACGATGAGGTCGTGCGAGAAGGCGTCGATGGCGTCGGTGGTGACGCCGGGCTTCACCTGCTCGCCCGACTTGCGCATCACCTCGGCGGCGGCGCGGCAGGCGCGGCGCATGCGCACGAGCTCTTCTGCGGTGCGCACGTTGCGGCCAGAGCCCCGGCTCGGCATGCCCGTGTCGGCATAGTCGGGCCGGCGAATGGTGATGGGCACCTCGCGCTTCGGAGAGATGGCTCCCCCGACGACGCGGTGGGCCTCGAGGCGTTTGCGCTCGTCCTTCAGGTAGGCCTGGTCGGCGTCCTTGTGGCACTTCTTGTATTTGTCGCCCGAGCCGCACCAGCAGGCATCGGCGGGGCGCGGCAGCTTGTTGGGCGGGCGAGCCGGCGGGCTCGCCTTGCCAGACGATGATGAAGACGCGGTGACGTTCACGGGGGTCCCTTCGAGGCGAAGTGTCGCTCGATTCGGCTCAAGGCGTCGAGCATGCGTGGCCGGCTCACGCGCCCCTCGGTGGCCTCGCCCAGCGCGAGCAGCTGCTCCGAGATGAACCGGCTCAGAAAGAGAATCATCGGCTTGTCGGCGGGAGACAGACCCGCCTCGAGGTGTCGTTGGTTCCGCCAGTAATCGTCGATGGCCTCGAAGTCACGCGACAGGTCCCACCGGGTGAGCCGGAAGGCCTGCGAGAACAGCCGATCGTCGGGCCGCGCTGGCCGTTCGGCGAGCAGCTTCTCGAGGGCAGCGCCGGTCTGTGGGTCGAACTCGTCGACGCGGGGAGGCCAGGTGCGCAGGTCGGCCACGAAGAGGCGCGAGACCTCTTCGAGCAAGTGCTCGATCACCGGAATCGGCTTCTGCTCGAGAATCAGATCCCACCGGGTCGGCTGCACGCGGCCCGTTTAGGGGAATCAGCGCAGCGGCACCAGCCGTCGGGGCTTCGGCTCGGCAGGAACGGGCAGGCCGTAGCCGGTGAACAGCTCGCGCCGCACCACCTGGTACACGCTGCGGCTGGTCACGAACTCGCGGTGCTTCACGTCGGCGATCTCGATGTTGCGCACGTTGGGCGCGTCGAACTCGTTCTCGACCAGGCACGAGGGGAACGGGTTCACGTGGTCCGTCTTCGAGAAGATGCTGGTGAGGTTCACGTCGCGGGGGAACGCGCCCATCTTGAGCCGCCGAATGAACGGCGACATCGGCGTGAGCTGCCAGATGCTGCGCGAGATGAGGCCGTGGGTGACGACGCCGAAGTACGCGGTGGGCGAGCCGTTGTGCGGGC
>JAEUJR010000134.1 GCA_016793585.1 Archangium sp. | reverse complement strand
CCAGCTTGTAGCCCTTCACCGCGCACACCATCGCCAGACCGATGCCGGTGTTGCCGCTCGTCGGCTCGATGATGACGGAGTCGGCCTTGAGAATGCCGCGCTTCTCGGCGTCTTCGATCATCGACAGCGCGATGCGGTCCTTGATGCTCGCGCCCGGGTTCGCGCGCTCGAGCTTCATCCACACCTCGTGGTCGCTGCCGAAGAGCCGGTTGAGGCGCACGTGCGGCGTGCGGCCGATGGTGTCGAGAATGGAGTTCGCGCGCATGGGTCGTTCCTTGAGGTTCTGGTTTGGCGGAGGCCAAACCGCTTCGTCCGTTTTAACGGAGGCGACTGTAGTCGTCGATGCCTTTGTTGGCGAGGGCATCGGCGCGCTCGTTGCCTTCGTGGCCGGCGTGCCCTTTCACCCACAGCCATTCGATTTCATGGCGCGCGGCGGCGGCGTCGAGCAATTGCCAGAGGTCTGCGTTCTTCACCGGCTCCTTCGACTTCGTCTTCCACCCGTTCTTCTTCCACCCGTGAATCCACGTCTTGATGCCCTGCTGCACGTACGTGGAGTCGGTGTGGACCCGCACCTTCATCGGCCGCTTCAGCGCATCGAGGGCGCGGATGACGGCGGTGAGCTCCATGCGGTTGTTGGTGGTGTCAGGTTCACCCCCGAAGAGCTCCTTCTCGTGAGCGCCCGAGCGCAACAGGGCACCCCATCCCCCCGGTCCGGGGTTTCCGCGGCAGGCGCCGTCGGTGAAGATGTCGACGATTGCGGGCTCGCTCACGGCGGCGGGTCAAAGCGTGGAAGCAGTCAGACCTCAACGACTCGTTTGGAGTGACCGTCACCCATGTGGCTGCTCGTCGAAGTCACCAGCGCAGGGCCCGTCGTTCGTGCCGTGGGGCCCGCCGCGCGAGAAGGGCTGCGCGTGCAGGTGGGCGTCGAAGGCACGCTGCTGGCGGCGTTGTCTTCGCCATCACCTGAGCTCGAGCGCGTGCGCGTCGCGGTGACGGGCACCATCGCCGACGGTCATCGCCGCACCGTCGACACGCCCGTCGGCCCGGCCATCGTCGACCGCGTCGACGGCGGCGCGTCGAAGTGGGTGGTGGTGCACGCGCTGGTCGACGAGTCGAGCATCGACCGGTTCTTCCAGCGGGCGCCGCTGGGGGCCTTCGTCTCGACGGTGAGCGGCGTGCTGCGCTTCTGCAACGAGACCTACGCGGGCTACCTGGGCCACAAGCCGTTGCACGTCATCGGCCGGCACAACCGCGAGCTGTTCGGCGCGGCGCTGGCCGAGCGCTTCGAGGCGCGTAACCAGCAGGTCGTTCGCAGCGGCCAGACGGCCGAGAGCGTCGAGAGCTTCGCGACTCCGGCCGGCACCCGCACCTTCTTCGTCAACCTGTTCCCCCTGCCGTCGACGTCACCGATCGCCGAGCCCGAGGTGGCCGGCGTGTTGATGGACGTGACCGACCGCCTCGTCGCCCAGCAGGCGCTCGCTCGGCAGGAGCGCACCATGAACACGGTGCTCGAGAAGGTGAACAACGGGGTGTGGGTCGTCGACGCCGACTGGAAGACGACCTACGTGAACCCGGTGATGGCCTCGATGCTGGGCCGCACCGCGGAGCAGCTGCTGGGCGTGCGGCCCGACGAGCTCGTCAGACGCGCTGACGTGGGCGACGTCGAGACGCGCATGCGCGACCGCGAGCGCGGAGACTCCATCAACGCGAGCGAGACGACGTTTCTGAAGCCCGATGGCACCGAGGTCTTCACCATTCACTCGGCCACGCCGCTGCTCGACGCCGACGGCAAGTTCGCAGGCTCGGTGGCGGTGGTGATGGACATCACCGACCAGAAGCAGCGGGAGCACGAGGTGCGTCGGGCAGACGAACGGCTGCGCGAGGCCCAGAAGCTCGAGTCGCTGGGCGTGCTCGCGGGCGGCATCGCCCACGACTTCAACAACCTGCTCACCGGCATTCTCGGCAACACCAGCAGTCTGCGCGACGAGCTGCGGCGCGCGCCCGAAGCGGCCGAGAGCGTGGCGCTCATCGAGAAGGCGGCGACCCGCGCGGCCGAGCTGTGCAGGCAGATGCTCGCCTTCTCGGGGCGCGGGCACTTCGTGGTGAAGCCCATCGACCTCTCGGCGCACATCGCCTCGTCCATCGAGCTGGCGCGCGCGTCGGTCGACAAACGCCACGCGCTGCGCCTCGAGCTCGCCTCGGGGCTGCCGCTGGTGAAGGCCGACACCTCGCAGCTCTCGCAGGTGCTGCTGTCGCTCATTCTCAACGCGAGCGAGGCCATCGGGCCGAAGCCCGGCGTCATCGCCATCACCACCACCGTGCTCGAGGCCGACACGCGCTACCTGCAGTCGACGTACCTCGCGCCCGACCTGCCCGCCGGGCGCTACGTGTGCCTCGACGTGACGGACGACGGCGAAGGCATGACGCCCGAGGTGCAGACGCGCCTGTTCGAGCCGTACTTCTCGACACGGGCGACCGGCCGTGGCCTGGGCCTGCCCGCGACGCTCGGCGTGTTGCGGGGCCACCGTGGCGCGGTGAAGGTGACGAGCACGCCGGGCCAGGGCACCACCGTGCGGGTGTTGTTACCGGCGGTCGAGGCGCGCACGAACGTGTCGCCGGCCGCGTCGCCGGTGGCGCCGAGCGCGGGCTCGGGCAAGGTGGTGCTGGTGGTCGACGACGAGCCATTGGTGCGCTCGACGCTGCGCCGGCTGCTGGTGCGTGACGGCTATTCGGTCGTCGAGGCGACCGACGGGCAGCACGCGCTCGAGCTGTTCGCCGAGCTGAAGCGGCCCGACGTGGTGTTGCTCGACCTCTCGATGCCCCGGCTCGACGGCGCGGCCACCTTCCGCGAGCTGCAGAAGCTCGACGCGACGCTGCCGGTGGTGCTGATGAGCGGCTACTCGGAGCAGGACGCGGTGCAGCACTTCCTCGGCGAAGACCTCGCGGGCTTCGTGCAGAAGCCGTTCTCGAACGCCGAGGTGCTGCGGTGCGTGTCGGAGGCGCTCTCGAAGCTGGTCATGGCGTGAGCCGGCTCAGCGGGCGCGCATGGCCACCAGCCGCTCGATGCGCTCGGCCATCGGCGGGTGCGTCGAGAAGAGCGAGGCCAGCAGGCCGCCGCTGAGCGGGTTGACGATGTAGAGGTGGGCGGTCGCGGCGGCGTTCGGCATCGGCAGCGCGCGGTTGCCCTGCTCCAGCCGGGCCAGCGCGTTCGCGAGGGCCATCGGGTCGCCAGTGAGCTGCGCCGCGGTGGCGTCGGCGTCGTACTCGCGCGAGCGGCTGACGGCGAGCTGCAGCAGCGTGGCGGCGAGGGGCGCCACCAGCAGCGCGCCGAGCGTCGAGAGCGCCGAGCCACCCTCTTCGCCGTCGTCGCCGCGCCCGCCCAGCAGGCTGCCGCCCCAGAAGAAGGCCCACTGCGCCAGGTGCGTGATGACGCCTGCGAGCGTGGCCGCCACCGTCATGATGAGCGTGTCGCGGTTCTTCACGTGCGCGAGCTCGTGGGCGAGCACACCGCTGAGCTCGCGGCGGTCGAGCAGCTGCAACAGCCCGGTCGTCACGGCGATGGCCGCGTGCTCTGGAGAGCGGCCTGTCGCGAACGCGTTCGGCGTGTCGCTCGCCACGAGGTACAGCCTCGGCGTGGGCAGGTCGGCGCGCGTGGCGAGCTGGTTCACCAGCGCGTGCAGCCAGGGCAGCTCGGAGCGCGGCAGCTCCTTCGCTCCGTTCATCGCCAGCGCGATGCGGTCGCTGAACCAGAACGACACGAAGTTCATCACCAGCACGAGCCCACCGGCCATGACGAGCCCGTTGGCGCCGCCCAGCCGCTGGCCCAGCACCAGCACGAGCGCGCTCAACGCCGCGAGCAGCAGGCCGGTCTTCACGAGATTGCCGGCCCGGTGCAGCAGGCCGTTCGATTCGATGGCAGTCGCGTTCATGCCCTTACGGCTAAGGCTGACCGCGCGCCCGGCAACCCACCGATTGGGCAGCGCCGCTCAGGTCAATTGCACTGCGAGTACTCCCGACCGTCGGCGGTGATGATGGGGGCGCCGTTGGAGTTGCGGGTGATTTGCAGCGGCACCGGCACCAGCTGCGGCGTCTCGGGAGGGTCCGACAGGTACAGCTGGCCGCCCTTCACCGCCCACTGCCCCTGCGCGCCGCTGCTGCCGACCGAGTGCGCGCTGGTGCCGGCGTACTGGTTGCTGCCGTAGATCTCTGACTCCTTGTTCGACGACCAGGTGCCGTTGGGCGAGAAGACGATGCGCTCCTGGTAGGTGTTGCCGCTCGCGTACTTGAGCCAGCACCACGCGCTCGACATGAGCAGCTGGCTGAGCTGGTCGTTGCCCGCCGCGCCGCGCACCGGAGCGCCTCTGGCGGCCGGCTGGGCCTGGGCCCCGCGCGCCTGTTGTTGGTTGAGCAGCTGCTGCGCTTCGGCGAGCGCCTCGGCGTCGGCGTCGGCCTCGCTCTGCTTGTTCGCCGCCTTCGAGAGCTTGCCAGCCTTCTCGACCTTCACGCCCTTGCCCGCGCGCGAGAGCTGCAGCGGCACCCCACCGAGCGTGAGCGTCAGCGTGTCACCGCTCACCTGGTACTGGGCCTTGTCGACGCCGTCTTCGTCGTCGGTGATGACGAGGTTCTTGCCGTCGGCGCTCCACTTCAGCTTTCCGTCCTCCATGGTGCCGGTGCCGTTGGCGGCGAGTGTCATGAACGG
Source organism: Archangium sp. (assembly GCA_016793585.1). The sequence goes on along the minus strand of JAEUJR010000134.1, from coordinate 33,624 downwards.
CTGACCGGCGAGCAGCCAGGTGCCCACGAGGGCGGGGTCGGTCTTTCCAGCAGCGAGGGCGAGGAGCAGGAGAGCGGCGCGCATAGGCAAGCCATTTGAGCAAGGCCGGTACGGGTCACGCCATGGTCACTGCGACGAGGCGCGTGCTGGCGGGCACGTGCGGGGGTGCCTACCATCGAGCCATGTCCACGCTCCCGCCGTGCCCGTCGACGCTCACCGACGCTGGAGGCGCGCCCCGCTACGGCACCTGGGAGGGCGGGCTCGAGGTGGTGCGCTTCGACGACCTCAAAGGTGCGTACGCTCCCGGCCCCGTCGAGCGCCTCAAGACGCACAAGAAGTGGCTCTACGCGTTCGTCGCCACGAAGGAGGTCGCCACCTTCTTCGCGGTCGTCGACGTGAACTACTCGTCGAATGCGTTCGCGATGGCCGTCGACCTCGGCACCAACCGCGTGCTCGCCGACGCGACGTTCATGGGCCCGCCGCGACCGCTGGTGAAGGTGTCGGACCACCCCGGCCCCGGCCTCGACGTCGCCTTCCGGCACCCGCTCGCGCAGCTCTCGGCGAAGCGCCCCTTCGGCGACGAGCGCTTTCACGTCTCGACGCGCATCGGGCTGCCGGTGGGCGGCCGCTCACTCGAGGCCGACTGGAGCCTGCTCGCCGCTGGCGCCGCGCCTGCGCTCACCGTCCTCGCGCCCGTCGACGGCGGCATCGTGAACGTCACGCAGAAGTGGGCGGGGCTGCTGGGCTTCGGCAGGCTTCGCGCGGGAGGCAAGTCGTTCAACCTCGACGGCGCCGTGGGCGGGCTCGACAGCACCTTCGGCCTGCTCGCGCGGCACACGGCCTGGCGCTGGGCCTTCGCGTGCGGGCGGCTCGATGACGGCACGCCCATCGGCATCAACCTCGTCGAAGGGTTCAACGAGGCGCGCGACGACGTGAACGAGAACGCCGTGTGGCTGGGCCGCGAACTGATTCCCGTCGGGCGTGCGCGCTTCACCTGGAACAAGGCCGACGTGCTCGAGCGCTGGAGCGTGCACACCACCGACGGCGCGCTCGAGCTCGAGTTCAGACCCATCGCCGTGCACCAGGAGCACCGCGACCTGAAGCTCGTCGTCAGCCGCTTCTCGCAGCCCATCGGAAGATGGAGCGGCGTGCTGCGTCACGGCGGCCGCGAGTACACCCTCACCGACCTGCCCGGCGTCGCCGAAGACCAGGACGTGCGCTGGTAGCGCGACGGTTCGAGCGCGGCGGGCTACCTTCGGGGCTCCATGGCTCCGCTCGACCAGATGACCGAAGTCCTGCAGGCAGACGTCGCGCGTTTTCCCCGCGCGAAGCTCTCGGTGGTGAAGGGCCCCGACAAGGGCGCCGAGGTGGCGCTCGAGGGGCAGACCGTCGTCGTCGGCAGTGACGAGTCGTGCCAGCTGCGCTTGATGGACCCGTCGGTGTCGCGCCGGCACATGGAGCTGTCGGGCGGCCCCGGGGGCTACCGCCTTCGCGACCTGCGCAGCACCAACGGCGTCTTCATCGAAGGCGTGCAGGTGCTCGACGCGCGGCTCACCGACAAGACGCGCTTCACGGTGGGCCGCAACGAGCTGCGCTTCGAGCCCGAGCGCTCCGAGGTGCAGTGGCCGTTGTCGGTGCACGAGCGCTTCGGCGAGGTGCTGGGCAAGAGCCTCGTCATGCGCCGGGTGTTCGCCCTGCTCGAGCGCGCGGCCACCACCGAGTCGCCCATCGTGCTCGAGGGTGAAGCCGGCACCGGGAAAGAGGTGCTCGCGCGCGCCATTCACGAGCGCAGCTCGCGGCGCGAAGGCCCGTTCATCGTCGTCGACCTCGGCGCGTCGAACGAGGCGTTGATGGAGTCGGACCTGTTCGGCCACGACGTCTCGTCGGCCAAGCCCATCGCGCGGCCGGGAGCGCTCGAAGAGGCCGACGGCGGCACGCTGTACCTCGACGAGGTGACCGACCTGTCGAACGCGCTGCAGGCGAGGCTGTTGCGCGCGCTCGAGACGAAGGAGTTCAAACGTCCGGGTCAGGGCGGCATGGCGAAGGTCGACGTGCGCGTCATCGCCTCGACCCAGAAAGACCTCGACGCCGAGGTGAAGGCCGGCCGCTTCAGGGAGGACTTGAGCTTCCGCCTCTCGGTCTTCCGCGTGCGGGTGCCGCCGCTGCGCGAGCGCCCCGAAGACATTCCGCAGCTGGTGCGGCACTTCGAGTCGAAGGCGCGCAGTGGAACGCCGCTGTCGGACGAGACGGTCGAGATGCTCACGCGCCACGACTGGCCGGGCAACGTTCGTGAGCTGCGCAGCGTGCTCGAGCGGCTGGCCGCGTTCCCCGACCTGGGCTCGAGCGCGATCGCCCGCGCGCTGGGCAAGAACCTCGACTCGGGCGGTGACGAAGCGAGCGGCGGGCGGCTGCGCAGCGAGATGTCACAGCAGCTGCTGTCGCTGCCGTACCACGAGGCGAAAGACCGGGTGCTCGAGAGCTTCGAGAAGACGTACCTGCTCGAGCACCTCAAGGCGGCCAACGGCGTGGTGACGCGAGCTGCGCAGCGGGCGGGGCTGCCTCGTCAGTCGGTGCACCGCATGCTGCGCCGGCTCGGCATCACCACCAGCGACGAGGGGTGATCAACCGCGCAGCAGCTTCCACACGAGCGCGACCGAGACGCCCACGAAGGCGGCCAGCAGCGGCCAGACCCACACGGGCGTCGAGCTGCGAACGGGCGCGAGCGCCGCGACCGACAACCGCTCGGGCTTGAGCACCGCCCTGACCGCCTCGATGGTCGGCCGGTCGTCGGGCTTCTTCTCGAGCATCGACGCGACGAGGTCGTCGATGGCCTGCGGCACCGTCGGCGCCAGAGACCGCACGCGCGGCGGCTCTTCTTCGAGGTGCATCTTCACCACCTCGTGGGGCGCCTGCGGCACGAAGACACGCCGGCCCGTGAGCAGCTCGAAGAAGACACAGCCCAGCGCGTAGATGTCGGTGGCCTTCGAGCACGGAGACCCGAGGAAGAGCTCGGGCGCGCCGTACGAGATGGTGCCCACGAAGTGGCCGACCACCGTCTTCAGGTCGCGCTCGCCGGGCTCTGCCGCGCGGTCTGGCCGGGCGATGCCGAAGTCGATGAGCTTGATGAGCCGCTCTCCGTCCGACTCCACCGTCACGAAGATGTTGTCGGGCTTGAGGTCGCGGTGCACCACGCCGAGCGCGTGGGTGGCCTCGAGGCCCGCCGCCATCTGGTTCATCAGCGGCAGCGCTTCGTCGACGGGGAACGCGCCGTTGCCCTTGATGGCGGCGAACAGGCTCTCGCCGACGAGGCGCTCCATCAAGAGCCAGGGCCGACCGTCGGCGAGGTGCCCGAAGCCGAAGACTCGCACCACGTTGCGGTGCACGAGCGCCGACAACGTCTGGCCCTCGGTCAGCATGCGCCGCTTCGAGACCGGGTCGCCTTTGAGCAGCTTCTTGAGCACCTTCACCACGGCCTGCGTGCCGAGCAGCGGGTGCTGGGCTTCGTAGACGACGCCCATGCCGCCTTCGGCCAGCACCGCCGTGGTGATGTACCCGTCGTAGACCTGCCCCACGACGCTGGTGGTGGGCCCGGGAATGGTGGGCGGCTCGACCGCGGCGACCCCGGCGGGAACCGTCGGCGCCTCACGCGGCCTCGCGACGCCTTCACCCGACTTCGGCTGGTACGCGGGCTCGAGCATCGTGCGGTCGACGCCCCGCACGGCCTTCTCGGTGGGCACGCTCGGCGTCTGTGACGCGACGGAGCGTCGCTCGAGGTCGGTCACGAGGTCGCTCGGGTCGTCGAGCAGGCCGTCTTCGAGAATGGTGCGCGAGGCGTGGCCGGCGGGGTCGGTCGGGCGCTCCACCGGCAAGAGGGCGAGCTGGTGCCGCGGGCACACCTTCGCCGTCAGCGGGAATTGCTGGCGGCACACGGGGCACTGCCCTGCAGGTGCAACTGGAACCGGACCGCGCTGCTCAGCCATCGCGCTTTCGGGTCAGCAATTGTTTCGCGCGCTCCGAGATGCGCTGGAGCTTTCGCGTCACCGTCTTCCTCGACACCTTCAGCTTGGCTGCGACGTCTTGCCGCTCTTCTTCACCCGCGAGCACCGAGAGGGCGATGTCACGAGACACGGTGCCGAGCTCTTCGAGCAGCTTGCGCGAGAAGTCGCGCGCCTCGTACTGCCCGGTGAGGCGCTCGGAGGGGCCCTGATCACCCGGGCCTTCTCCATCACCTTCGGCGCGCGCCTCGAGCGAGTCGGTGCGGCCACGCCCACGCATCATGGTGAGGCAGTGGTTCGTCGCCGTCTGGAGCAGCCACGCGAGCTGCGCCTGCGGGTTCTGCAGCCGGTGCTGGTTGGCCGCGAGCTTCATGAAGACGTCCTGGGTGGCGTCTTCGGCGAGGGCAGGGTCTTTGAGCAGCGTCTGACACCGCCGGAACACGGCGCTGCGATGCTGCTCGTACGCGGCCTGCACCGACGCCGGGAACCCACCCATGCGGCCATTGTCGACGGACTCTGGCCGCACCGCCACCCCAGATCAGCCCACACCCCATCTGCCCCACCGAATCTCTTGTCACCGCACGATTCGCGCCACGGTGAAGAAGGTCGTTCAGTCGTTGCCCTTGATGCAGGCGACCGGGCGCAGGCGGCGGTTCACCTTCGCGAGGCCGGCGAGCTCGACCGCGCCCAGCACCTGCTCGAGGTCTTTGTAACAGGGGCCCGACTCGTCGAGCGGCGTGTTGCGGGTGTTGAGCAGCACGCCCAGGCGAGCCATGCGCAGGTCGGTGTCCTTCTGCGAGAGCTCGCGCTTCGCCGCGTTCCGGGACAGGCGGCGGCCGGCGCCGTGGTTGACGGAGTAGAGCGATTCAGCCGCTCCCGCCTCGGCGAAGAGAATGGCCGAGCCGGTCTCCATCGAGCCGGGAATGAGAATCGGGTGGCCGGTCGTTTCCCACGCCGTGCCCTTCAGCGCGGGGTGCTTCGCCGGGAACGCGCGGGTCGCGCCCTTGCGGGCGATGAAGCGGCCCGACTCCTTCTGAATGAGGTTGTGGGAGATCTCGTAATACACGCGCGCCTCGCCACCGAAGACGTGCTCGAGGGCTTCGCACACGGCCTCGCCGATGATGATGCGGTTCGCGATGGCGAAGTTGGCCGCCATGTTGTGCAGGTTCCAGTACGCCTTGCCCATGGCGGAGTCGGCGTCGAACCAGACGTGGTCTTCGTGACGACCACCGACGAGGCCGAGCGCCTCGGCGCCCGCGACGAAGAACTGCTTGGCGATGTTCCAGCCGAAGCCGCGGCTGCCCGTGTGCAGCATGACCCACACGCGCTGCTCGTCGTCGACCTGCATCTCGCAGAAGTGGTTGCCGCCGCCGAGGCTACCCAGCTGGTTGCGCTTGTCCCATGCGCGCGCGGGCACGTCGACGCGATCGTCTTCGACGGGAATCGACGCGCGCTCGGCGACGTCGTGCGAGTGCCCAAGCGCCTTCGCGCCGTGACGAATCACCTCGGGCAGCAGCTTCGCGCCCAGCTTGCGGCCGCTCGACTGACCGACGCCGATGCCGATGCGACGGGTGACCTCGTCGATCCACAGGCGGCGCTTGTCCTTGTCGGCCACGTCGGCCCAGGTGAGCGAGGTCTTCAGCTGCACCATTCCGCAGCCGATGTCGTAGCCCGCCGCGGTCGGCAGCAGCGTGCCTTCGGTCTCGATGGCCGTGCCGATGGGCACGCCGTAGCCGACGTGGCAGTCGGGGGTCAGCACGACACGCGTGGCGCCAGGAAACGAGCAGGCGTTGACGACCTGGTCGAAGACGTTCTCTTCCACGCCCTCGTCGCCGTTGAGCAGCTCGTCGGAGAGGAAGAGGTGCGCGTCACAGCGCATCTGCTTCGACTTCGGGAGCACCCAGTGACCGGGGCCGTTCTGCACGAGCGTCGACTTCCACGACATGGGTGAACCCTCCGGCCTTCGAGACGGCTGCTGCGCTCGCGCCTGACGCCGAGCCTGCCATGGCGTACCGTTCACGCCATGCGCTCTCTCCTGCTGCTGCTCGCTCTCGCCGCCTCGCCGCTCGAGACCGCCCAGGGCCACCTGAAGGCCGGCAAGCTCGACGACGTGCTGTTCGCGCTCGACGGGCAGACGTTCGGCGGTGACGACAAGCCAAAGGCCGCCGCGCTGCTGGGTGACGCCGCGAAGGCGGCAGTCCAGAAGAAGGACGAGCTGCTCGCCCTGCAGTTCGCGCAGATGGCGCTGAAGCTCGACCCGAAGCAGCCCGCCGCGCTCGAGGCCGCCGCGCGTACGTCGCTCTCGCAGCAGCAGTTCGAGGCCGCCGAGAAGTACTGCGAGACGTGGATCGAGGTGGAGCCCGAGAACGCGCAGGCCCGCCTGCTGCGCGCGCAGATGGCCGTCGACAACGCCGACTGGCAGCTCGCGCTCGATCAACTCGCCGCCGCGAAGCTCTCGGGCGCCGACGCGAAGAAGGCGCAGCTGCTCAAGGCGAAGGCGACGAAGGAGCTCAGCGACAAGAAGTCGAGCCAGAGCGCGGTGGCGGCGCTCGAGAAGCAGATCGCGCTGGCGGCGAAGGCGCGCGCGAACGAGCGGTCGGCCGAGCCCTTCGTGGCGGCGAACACGAGCGACGTCATCATCTACACGACGTCGTGGTGCGGGTACTGCCGCAAGGCCAAGTCGTTCCTCAAGGCGAAGAACGTGTTCTTCACCGAGAAAGACGTCGAGAAAGACGCGGGCGCCGCGCAGGAGCTGGCCCAGAAGGCCGCCGCCGCGCGCGTTCAGCCGCAGGGCGTTCCCGTGCTCGACGTGAAGGGGAAGCTGATTCTCGGGTTCGACCAGCGCGCCATCGAGCAGGCGCTCTGACTCACCGCTTCGAGCCGTCGATGAGCGGAGCCTGGTCGACGGGCATCACCTGCAGCATCGCCGCGTCGGCCGAGCGCAGGGCCTGCTTGCCCTCGAAGCCACGGAAGGCCACCGTGCGACCGGGCCGAAGTTGCGAGAGCTCGTACAGCTCGAGGTAGGCCTCGAGCACCTCGGGCGTCTGCTTGAGCGTCTCGAGCGCGGCGCCGATGGCGAGCGGGTACTGCGCGCGGGCGTCGGCGACGAGCGTGGCCACCTCTCGCGACGTGTCGGCCTCGAGCTGCGCGACCTCGAGGCGACCGGTGGCCTCGATTTCGGCGGTGGCGCGCTGCAGCCTCGCCGCGATGGTGTTCGACAGCTCGTTGGCGACCTCGGGCAACAGCTCGATCTGCTGAATGAAGGCGCTGTCGATGCTCAGGCCCCACCGCTCGGCCTCGCGCGCGATGTCGGCGCGTAGCCGCTCACCCAGCTCCTGCCGGTCTTGCAGCACCTGCTGGAAGTCGCTCTTGCCGAGAATCGAGATGGCCGCGTGCGCGACGACGCTCTGCAGCGCCTGGTCCCAGTCGGTGACGGCGAACTGCGCCTTCACCGAGTCGACGAGGTGCAGCTCGACCCACAAGTCGACGAGCATGGTGGTGCCGCGGCTGTCGTTGACGTGAATGCCCTTGTACGAGCGAAAGTCGCGCGCCTTCGACACGTGCCGCACCTTCACCCAGGGGAACAGCTTGCCGGGCACGACGTGCAGCCCCGGCCGCGAGAGCTTCTGGGTGAACCTGCCGAACACCGTCACCAGCGCCACCTGCCGGTCGTCGACGCTCACCGTCATCGCGCGGAAGAGGAACGTCACGAGCCACAAGGCGCCGACACCGACGCCCGCGCCCAGCAGCAGCTGCAGCGTGGCTTGCGAGCTCATCGCGCCTCCCCGTCGTTCACGTAGAGCAGGCGCGCTTCGGCCAGCACCTCGGCTTTGCGGCGGCGCACGTAGTCGGCCAGCACCTGCTTCTGCCTCAGCGTCCCCAGCGCGCGCCCGAGCGTGTCGAGCTCGTCGGCCGCAGCCTGCGCGCGCGCCTTCGCGATGGAGACGCCCTGCCTGGCCTCGAGCACGCGCTGTCGGCACTCGCTCTCGGCACGGTAGTGGTGCGCCTCGGCGGCCGAGCGGGCCTGCATCACCGCGTTGAGCGCGTCGCGCAGCTCGTCGGGCGGCAGAATGTCGGTGAGGTCGACGGCGTTGAACTGCACCCCGTGCTCGTCTCCGATGCGCGCCTTGCAGAAGTCGGCGATGCGGGTCGAGAGCAGCCCGCGTTCACGGCGAATGAGCGCATAGCTGCCTGCCTCCTGGGGCAGGGCCTCGGCGACCGAGTGCGCGGGCGGGTTCGCGTGTGCTTGAACGTTCGCCAGCTCGTTGCGCAACAGACAGGTGAAGAGCGTCGAGATGTGCTCGAGCGGGCGCTGCAACCCGAAGAGGAACTGCTCGAGCATCGCGCGGTTGGGCTGGTACCGAAGGGCCGCGTCGAGGCGCAGCGCGGTGCCATCGGCCGCCATGGTGCGAATCGCGCCTTCACCCGCCAGCTCGAGCTTCTGCTCCATCATCGAGACGAGCACGACCTTCTCCCACGGCCACTTGAAGTGCAGGCCGGGGCCACGCGTCGCGAGCGCACCACCGGCCTCACGCTCGGCGGCGCCGAACCGAATGATGATGCCGACGTGGCCTTCGGGAACCCTGACGGCCGAGGAGCGCAGGCTCCACGACACCGCGGCGCAGACGCCGATGACGAGACCAGTGACGAACATGTCTTCTCCGTGCTCTTAGAAGCGGTCACCCGAAGCGAGCGACCACTGCTCGTCCCAGGCGCTGCGGGAGGTGTCGGCGGAGGCCACGGCCTTCCGCCCGGTTTCGAGCGCCGCGCGATACGCCGCGGCCAGCCCGCGGTTCACGTCGACGACGTCTTCGTTGAAGTGATGCTGCGAGTCGTTCACCAGCGGCAGGCCGTCGACCTTGTCGAGGGTGTCGATGATGGAGCCGTGCGGCACGAAGCGCCCGTCTGGCACCGTGACGCCCACCACCACCGCACCGATGCCGATGAAGCAGCCGCTGCCGACCACCGCGTCGTGCACCACGGCCTTGAAGCCGATGAAGGTGTCGTCGCCGACGTAGCAGGGCCCGTGCACCAGCGCGTCGTGCGCCATCGACACGTTGCGCCCGACGTAGATGGCCCAGCGCTCGCCCGCGACCTCGACGTGCTTCTCCTTCAGCGCGTGCAGCACGACGCCATCTTGAATGTTCGAGTTGTCACCGATGAAGAACGGCGTGCCTTCGTCGGCGCGCACCGACGAGCCGGCGGCGATGTGCACGTTGTCGCCGAGCACCACGTGGCCGATGACCGACGCCTGCGGGTGCACCCAGGCGGTGGGCGCGATGCGCGGGCGGTGGCGCACGTGCGAGAGCCAGGCTGCAGCAGAAGCCGGCGCCTCGGGCTGCGGGCGGCGCAGGCCCACGTCGGCCTTCTTCACGACCGCACGAACGCCCGGCTCGAGCTCTTTCTCGATGAGGGCGAGCTCCGCCTCGGCGCCGCGATGCAGAAACCGCGAGACGCCGTGCACCACGAGCCCTGCGACCAGGCCCAGCATGAGGTGGCCACTCACGGTGCCTGCGGCGGCGAGTACGAAAGCGACGGCCTCGAGCTTCTCGGCCTTCATCAGCTTGAGCAGCGTGCCCACCTCGATGAGGCGCACGCCCACGACGCAGAGCAGCCCCGCCAGGGCCGCGAGCGGCGTCTTCGCGATCTCTGCGCTCAGCAGCAGCACCGCGCCACCCAGCGCGACACCGTGGAGCATGGCGGCGAGCCGGGTCTGCCCGCCTGCCTGCACGTTCACGCCGGAGCGCACCACCACACCCGAGACGGGCATGCCCTGGAACAGGCCGACGACGGTGTTGGCGATGCCCTGGCCGAAGAGCTCGAGCGAGGGGTGGTGCCTGGGCCGCTCGGGCGCCATGCGGTCGATGGCGCTCGCCGAGAGCAGCGACTCCACGCCGGCCAGCAGCGCGAGCGGCAGCGTCGCGAGAAAGAGGTCGAGCCACTGGTCGTCGTGCACCGTCGGCAGCAACAGCGAGGGCAGCTTGTTGGGCACCTCACCCACGCGGGTGATGTCCCAGCCCAGGTAGTTCGACACGAAGGTGACCGCCGCGATGGCGACGAGCGCGCCGGGGAAGCGTTTGAACTGGCGCGTGCCCACCACGAACAGCGCGACGAAGAGGCCCGACACCGCGGCGAGCCACTCGACCTCTTTGAGCCACTCGGGCCGATGCATCATCGCGGCGAGCTCCGAGACGCGGTAGTCGAAGCCGAGCAGTTCGGGAATCTGCGCGTCGAGCAGCTTGAGCCCGACGCCAGTCGTGAAGCCCGCCAGCACGCTCTCGGGTACGTAGCGCGCGAGCCGGCCCGCGCGAGAGAGGGCCAGCACCAGTTGCACGATGCCGATCATCACCGTCGCCGCTGCGACGCCCGTCGCGCCGAAGCGCACCGCGATGGAGAGCACCAACACCTGCAGCGCTGCGGCCGGGCCCGTCACCTGAAGCGCCGCGCCGCCAAACGCCGCCGCCAGAATGCCGCCCACGGCGCCAGCGACCAACCCGGCGCTCGCCGGCAGCCCCGACGCGATGGCGAGCGCGAGGTTGAGCGGCAAGGCCACGGCGCCGACGGTCAACGCCGCCAGCGCATCGGCCACGAGCGACTTCCCCGTCAGCACCTCGCGCCAACCACCGAGCCAGGTGCGGCCCATGCCCTTCCACTCGGTGGTGAACGCCTCGAGGGCAGGCCCCGGGGTGTCGGTCTCTCGCTGAATCGCCATGGACGGCGCCCAGATAAAGACTGGGGCTGATTGACCCAACTGTTTTTTCGAGCAATTGCACTCTTTCGAGGCAACCGTTCGAACAATCAGAGGGTTAGCGCTGAATCTGGCCCAGGCGGCCGGCCTGGTAGTCACGCACGGCCTGAACGAGCTCGTCCTCGGTGTTCATGACGAAGGGCCCGTAGCGGGCGAGGGGCTCGTTGAGCGGCTGGCCGGCGAGCAGCAGCAGCTCGGCGCGTTCGGTGGCTGCGAGCTCGATGGAGTCACCGCTCGAGAACACGGCGAGCTGCCCGTCTTTCACCTCGCGGCCCGCGACGACGGCGGCGCCTTTGAAGACGTAGGCGAAGCCCTGCATGGCGGCGTCGATGGGTTGCACCACGCGCGCGCCGGGCTCGAGCACCCAGTGTTGGTACATGATGGGCGTGCGGGTCTCGATGCGCGCCGACGCTCCGAGCGCTTCGCCGGCAATCACCGTCACCTTCGCGAGGCCATCGGCGCTGGTGGCCTTCGGCAGCTGCGCGGCCTTGAGCTCCTGGTAGCGGGGCGCCATCAGCTTGTCGCGCCTGGGCAGGTTCACCCACAGCTGGAAGCCGTGCATGGTGCCGCCGTCGCGCTTCATGGCGTCGGACGGCTCCTCGGAGTGAACGACGCCTCCGCCCGCGGTCATCCACTGCACGTCGCCCGGCCCGAGCGTGCCACGATGGCCCGCTGAGTCTTCATGCTGCGCCTCTCCCTGGAGAATGTAGGTGACGGTCTCGAAGCCACGGTGCGGGTGATCAGGCGCACCGACCGCTTCACCCGGCGCGTAGGTGACGGGGCCCATCTCGTCGACGAGCAGGAAGGGGTCGAGCTGCTCCACGCCAACGGTGGGAACCGGGCGTCGAACGATGAAGCCGGCGCCTTCGCGCTGGCGGTGCGACTGGATGATGCGGCGAACGGTGCGGGGGGTGGTCATGGCGTTGCTCCTCATGCCGGCCACCATGTGTCCTCGACGGCCTTTGGGCCAGTGCGCCGTGTTCAGACGAACTGTCCCGCCGCCGGGACGCAACTGACGCGAGCGGTCAAGCGTGATGATCAGCTTGTTTTGACAGCGGGCTGATCCTGGGTGATACATGAGTGCATCGGTGGAGCGCATGCCCGCTTGTCGCGGCGCAGCGTGCGGGGGGTTTCTCGGCACGCTGCTGCGCTTCTCCGGTCACTCTCTCTCCCTCGGGAAACACGTGAGAATGGCGAAAGCCGCCTAGGCTTCGTTCGTCATGCCCGTCATGTCACCCGAGCGGCCGCGCTTTCTTCGCGATCTCGACACGCTGATCCGCGCACGGTACCCGCTCCTCTACCTCGTGAGCTGGGAGGAGCAGCGGGTCGAGGCCCTGCTGTCGGAGTTGGCGCGGTCGCACGGCAAAGACCTGCTGGAGTGGACGGCCACGCGTGGGCTGCGGGCGCTGACGGGCACGTTGAAGGTCGCTCCCGAAGAGACGGTCGAGCCGGCCCGTGCGCTGACCGCCATCGCGAAGCTGAACACGCCCGCGCTCGTCATCTTGAAGGACTTCCACCGGCACCTCGACGACCCGGTCACGGTGCGCGCGCTGCGAGAGCTGGGCTTTCACCTCAAGACCCAGTTCACGACGGCCATCGTCGTCGCGCCCACGCTCAAGCTGCCCGACGAGCTCGAGAAAGACGTGTCGGTCATCGACGTGCCGCTGCCGTCGAAGGCCGATCTGCTCGACCTGCTGAAGGACATCGCGCGGGTGGTGACGAAGAACAAACGCGCCGTCGTCGAGCTGAACCGGGAGCAGGCCGACGCGCTGGTGAGCGCCGCGCACGGGCTGACGCTGGCCGAGGCCGAGAACGCGTTCGCCAAGGCCATCGCGCAGGACAACCGCCTCGACTCGAGCGACGTGAAGCTGTTGCTCGACGAGAAGAGCCAGGTCGTACGCAAGAGCGGGCTGCTCGAGTACCACGCGACCGATCAGTCGCTCTCTGACATCGGCGGGCTGACGTCGCTGAAGCGGTGGCTCGATCGCCGCAAAGACGCGTTCTCGGAAGACGCGCGCGCGTTCGGGTTGCCCGAGCCCAAAGGCGTGCTGCTGCTCGGCGTGCAGGGCTGCGGCAAGTCGTTGACGGCCAAGTCCATCGCGTCGTCGTGGCGGTTGCCGCTGGTGCGCCTCGACATGGGCCGCATCTATTCGGGCTTCATCGGCTCGTCGGAAGAGAACCTGCGGCGCGCGATTCGGGTCGTCGAGTCGCTGGCGCCGGTCGTGATGTGGGTCGACGAGATCGAGAAGGGCCTCGCGGGCGCGGGCGGCGGCGGCAACGACACGGGGGTGTCGGCGCGCGTGTTCGGCACGCTGCTGACGTGGCTGCAGGAGAAGACCGCTCCCGTCTTCGTCGTCGCCACGGCGAACCGCATCGACTCGTTGCCGCCCGAGCTGCTGCGCAAGGGCCGCTTCGACGAGATCTTCTTCATCGACCTGCCGACCGCGAAGGAGCGGAGGGAGATTCTCGCGCTGCAGCTCTCACGGCGCTCCCGCGACCCGGCCGCGTTTCCCCTCGACGCGCTGGCGCAGGCGACCGAGCAGTTCAGCGGCGCCGAGCTCGAGCAGATCATCGTCAGCGGTATGTACGAAGCGTTCGCCGACCGCGTGCCGCTCGAGCCCCGGCACCTCGACACCGCCATCAGAGAGACGCTGCCGCTCGCGGTCACGATGGCCGAAGACATCGACCGGCTGCGACAGTGGGCCCGCCGCCGCACCCGCCCCGCTTCGTGACGCCATGAGCCGCGACTCCCGCTTCGACAAGCTCGAGACCGAACGCACTGGCGCGCCGCAGGACAACACGCGCGTGGCCGAGGAGCGCTTCGCCGACGCGCCCGAGGCCAGGCGCGAGGCGCCCGCGCACACGCCCGTGATGGAGGCCGCGTACGAGGCCTCACCGCTCTCGGCCGAAGCGACCGCGCCGCAGCTCAAGCGCTTCGAGACCGACGGCGCCAACCACCTCGCGCTCGACACCGACGAGCTCGTACGCCTGCCCTTTCGCCGCTGCGCCGAGTGCCAGCGCGACTCGAGCAAGTTCGATCGCACCTGCATCTTCTGTCAGGCCTCACTCGAGACGCCGCAGGCGCGTGAGCTGAACCTGCTCATTCTCGCGACGTACGACGAAGCCAAAGAGACCGAGCAGACGAAGCTTCGGCAGCAGCACGAAGCGAACATCAAGCAGATCGTCGAAGAGGAGTTTCAGAAGCACGAGAAGGCCGCGAAAGAGGAGCGCCTGCGGTTTCGCGTCGGTCAGCGGGCCGCGCTGGCGGCTGGCGCCCTGCTCTGCTTCGCGCTCTCGATCTGGCTGCGCTCGTTCTGTCCGTCGATCGTGCTCCTCACCACGGGGCTGGCGCTGATCATCGTCGCGCTGCCGCAGTCGCTTCGTGACGGGCTGAGCGCGAACGTGAAGCCGCGCTGGCGGCTCTGAGTCACCGCGGCAGCTCGGGCAAGCGGCCGTTGAGCTCGACCCTTCGTTCGAGCACGTCGGTGAAGGGTGCCCGCCGGGCGATCATCAGCGCGCGTTCACACTCCGCCCACACGAGCGGCCCCAGCACCTGCCAGTTGGGCGGGTCGACGACGGTGAGCCGCAGCTGCCCGAGCGTGAAGCGCATGGGCTCGGCGGGCGTCGGGGTGACGGCCGCGACCGCACGAGGGAGCGCGTCTCGCAGCTGCTCGAGGAAGCGAGGCTCGAGCTTCGTGTCGGCCGTGGGGCCGAGCAGCATCGCGAAGCCGTCGGTGTGCGTACGCACGACCTTCGCGCGCGGAACGACCTGCTTCATCGCAGCGACCATCGCCTTCAGCGCCGCGTCTCCAGCGGCGAAGCCGTGGTGCATGTTGAAGACGGTGAGCTCGACCGGGTCGACGACGAGCGCCTCCAGCACCCAGCCATCGGCGTGCCCGTGTGTCGACAGGTCGTACTCTTCTTTGAGCAGCGAGCCCTGGTTGAGCGCGAGCGCCTGATACGCGCCGGTCGGGTCGGGGAAACCGACGCGGTGCAGCTCGGCCTCGACGAGCTGGTCGACGAGCCACGTGGGTGCATCGGCGCGGCCCGCAGCTCTGGGGAACAGCCCGAGCAGCGCGCGTTCGCTCTTCTCTGAGATGGTGAAGGGCATGGGTGGAGTCAGGGGAAGGTGGTGACGGCGTTACCGCCGCTGCCGACACCGAGCAGACCGCAGCGGGAGGCGCCGCGAACGCGATTGATGTAGCCGACGGGGCCCACGCTCGACCCGAGGACCGACCAGCTGTTGCCGTCCCACACGGCGACGGCCCCGCGCCCACGGTTGATGTCGTTGCCGACGGCGTAGACCTCGGTCGCGCTGAAGACCTTCAAGCCGTAGACATCGATGGGCGGCACGGGTCGATACGTCCAGCTCGAGCCGCCGCTCCACTGCACGAAGGCCTTGCCAGCGGCGAAGCCGAGCGAGGCAGAGGCGGTGTCGACGGCGTAGAGATCGGTGTTGCTGTTCGAGGTCGCCCACGAATCTGCCCACGCGGCCGAGCCCAGGTCGTACGCCCAGACGCGGTTGCGGTGCTGTGTCGAATGCTCCCAGCCGGCAGCGAGCACGGGGCCGAGGCCTGGTCTGCTGAACTCCCAGACCTGCCCGAAGCCGACGGTCTGGCTCGAAGGAGAGCCGCCATCGGGGTTGAGCCGCGTGAGCACCACGTTGCCGACGTTGCCGCTCGCGGCGTCGATCGCACCGACGAAGGTGAAGTCGTTCGAGGCCAGCACCGCGGTCGCGTACGAGGGGACGAGCGCGTTGACGCCGACGCACTGACCAGGCCCGACCCAGCGCACGAGCGCGCCCTGTGAGGTGGTGATGAAGACCGCCGAGTCGCTGGGCCGCACCGACACCGAGAGGAAGTCGCCCTTGCCGTTGCAGGTCCCTCCGCCCAGCGACACGACGCCGCCGTCTCCAGGGACGTAGCGAGTGACGGCTCCGGCTTCGCCCACGAGGATGAAGTCGGTTCCGAGTGGTTGGAGATCGTTCCACGTGGTCGAGCCGATGGAGAAGTAGCGAATGGCGGGCGGGAACGGGCACGCCGAGCCGCCCGCGGAAGCGCCGCCAGCCGATCCACCACCGGCGGAGCCACCCGCACTCGCGGAGCCACCCGCACTCGCGGAGCCACCCGCACTCGCGGAGCCACCTGCGCTCGCGGAACCACCTGCGCTCGCGGAGCCACCCGCTGTCGCAGATCCGCCGGCCGTCGCTGAGCCACCCGCTGTCGCTGAGCCACCCGCTGTCGCTGAGCCACCCGCTGTCGCAGACCCGCCCGCCGTCGCGGAGCCACCTGCGCTCGCAGACCCGCCCGCCGTCGCAGAGCCACCCGCGCTCGCAGACCCGCCCGCCGTCGCAGAGCCACCCGCTGTCGCAGATCCGCCGGCCGTCGCTGAGCCACCTGCGCTCGCTGATCCACCGGCCGTCGCTGATCCACCCGCCGTTGCCGATCCACCCGCCGTTGCTGATCCACCTGCGCTCGCTCCACCCGCTGTTCCCGAGCCTCCGCCTGCCGCGCCTCCCGCGATGCCTCCGCCAGCGCCGCCGTCGAGCATTCCGCCATCGAGTGCCGACTGTCGCAGCGACAACCGCACGACTTGCACCTGGTTCAAGACGAACGTCGCGCGCCCCTTCTCCACGGCCTCGGGAATCGATGTGCAATCGCCACGGTGCAGCGAGGCGCGCACCTCGACCGCGTCAGTCCACGCCGGGTTTCGCTTGATGCCGATGTTCAACGTGCCCGACAGCTCGCGACCGGTGATGTCGGTGTTGAACGCCTCGAAGCGCTCGGGCTCGCTGCCGACCGACGCGAGATCGACGACCGCGACCCGAATGCACGCGCGGCCCGTGTCGACGCGCACGAAGTCGACGACCGCATTCACGCCGCCCTCGACCTTCGGGCCGCAGGCGGCACACAGCAGCACACCCAGCACCAGCTTCGTTCGGGTCACCCGCACGAGCTTACCCTTTTGCGAACACGGTCCCATGTGAGCCGGGCTCGAGGGCCTCTGCGAGAATCGAGGAGTCAGGCGTGAGGCCGACGATGTGAATCGCGTCGATGCCTTCGTCGAGCATGGCGAGGCTCTCTTCGACCTTGGGAATCATGCCGCCCTGAATGACACCTGCGGCGATCTGCGCCTTCGCTTCGGCGGGCGTCAGCCGCGGAATGCGCGTGTTCGGGTCGTTCTTGTCGCGCAGCACGCCGGGCACGTTCGAGACGAGCAGCAGCTTCGCCGCGCGCAGCTTGCCGGCCACCCGCGTCGCCACCGTGTCGGCGTTCACGTTGAACACGCGGCCGTGCACGTCGCCGGCGAGCGAGCCGAGGGCCACGACGACGCCGCGCTCCGAGAGGGTTTCGAGCAACGTCACGTTCACCGCGGCGATGTCACCGACGAGGCCGTAGTCGACCGGCGCATCGAGGCCAGCGACCTGCACCGGCGGCCGGCGGCTCGCGTCGACCAGCCCGGCCGAGACCCCCGTGGTGCAGAGCGCGGGAACACCGGCGAGGCGGAGCGCGCTCGCGACGTTCACCGAGACCTGCCCGGCGAGCGTCATCTTCATCACCTCGAGCGTCGCTTCGTCGGTCACGCGCTGCCCGGCGACCTGCTTCGTCTCGAGGCCGAGCTTCTTCGCCAGCTCGGTCGCCTGTGGCCCGCCGCCGTGAACGACGCAGACCTTGATGCCCGCGTCGAGGAACGCCTTCACCGCGACGCCGACGGTGCGAGAGAGCCGCGCGACGTCCATCGCGAGCTCGCCGCCGATCTTCACCACGAACCACCGATTCCGGAATGCCGAGAGGTCAGCCACGGGCGCGCGCCTAGCACGCTTCGTCCGCTGATCAGAACGAGATGCCGGGCCACGTCGGCAACGGCGCGTCGGCCTTCGCAGGCAGCAACAGCGCCAACGGGTACGTGCACGACTGGCCCATGAGAACACCGGCCGGCCGGTGATTGCCGCTCGAACGAATGCCGCCGAATGGCAGCCGCCCGCTCGCTCCGGCGCTCGACCGGTTCCAATGCAGCACGCCGACGCGCACCTCGTCGACGCAGCGCTCGAAGGTCTCGCGGCTCTGGGTGAACACGGCAGCAGAGAGCCCGAACTCGGTGTCGTTCGCGACGGCGAGACCCTCTTCGAGTGAGTCGACGGTGATGACGGCGAGGTCGGGCGCGAACAGCTCGGTGTCGGTGTAGCCCGCGACCGACTTCACACCCGAGCGCGCCACGTGCACGGCGGGCCGAACGTAGAATCCGCTCCTGGCGGTCTCGAGCACGCCGCCAGGAGCGACCGCCTCGAACCCCGCGCTCACCGCCTTCGCCTGCGCCGAGAGCAGGTGCTTGCGCGTCGCCTCCGAAATGACGGGCCCCATGAAGACGCCGTCGTCGAACACGTGGCCGACCTTCACGCTCTTCGCCGCCGCCGCGAGCCGCTCGACGAGCTGTGCCGCGATGCCCTTCGTGACGATGACCCGCGACGTCGCCGTGCAGCGCTGACCGGCCGTCGCGAAGCCCGAGAAGGCGAGCTCACGCACCGTGCGCTCGAGGTCGCAATCATCCATCACGAGGCTGGCGTTCTTTCCGCCGAGTTCGAGAGCCACCAGCAGCCCCGGCCGATGCGCGTTCGCCGCGACGATGCGCTGCCCGACCGGCACCGACCCGGTGAAGAGGATCGCGTCGATGCCGGCGTGCGTGACGAGCTTCTCGGCCGTCGGCACTGCGCCCTGGACGACGTTGAAGACGCCGGGCGGGAAGCCCGCGGCCTCGAAGCACTTCGCCATCAACACCGCCGTGCCCGCGCCCTTGTCCGAGGGCTTGAAGACGACGGTGTTGCCCATCAACAGCGCGGGCACAATCTGCCCGTTGGGAAGATGCCCGGGGAAGTTGAAGGGCCCGATGACTGCCGCGACGCCGTGGGGTCGGTGACGAATCTCTCCGGGCAGGTCGGCGATGGTGACGTCGTGCACGAATGCCGCGCCTTCACCGAGCGAGACGTCGACCTTGCTCACCATCGCACCGACTTCGGTCTTCGCTTCCCACAGCGGCTTGCCGATTTCGCGAGCGATGCAGCGAGCCAGCTCGTCGGTGTTGGCCTTGAGCTGCGCCTGGTACTTCTTGAGCAGGTCAGCGCGCGCGGCCTGACCGAGCCTGCGCCACGAGGGGAACGCCGCGCGTGCAGCGCTCACCGCCTCGTCGACGTGGGCGAGCGACCACGAGTGCCGCCCGACGACGTCTGATTGATCAGCAGGGCTGCGAACCTCGATGACGCCGTCGGCCTGAGCCGGCGCGACGAAGCGGCCAGCGATGAAGTCGGAGGACATGCCGACTTCCTATGCTCACTTCTTCTTCGCGTCTTTCGCGGCAGCGGGGGCCTCGACCTCAGCGTCGGGCGTCGGCTTGGCCTTCTTCTTTCCCGTGGCGGTGGCGGCAGTCGTCACGCCGTTCGGGGGAGGCGCTGCGTCGGCGCCAGCAGCGGGGGCCGGAGCGGGGGCGGGCGCAGGCGCAGGCGTCTGGGCCAACACGGGCAGCGCAAACAAGCAGAAGGCGAGAACTCTGGCTTTCATGGGTAGCTCCTCACAGGGGACGGCGGCTTCGACGAAGTGGCCGAAAACTCATTCAGGCGTGAAATCGCGGCTATCCTGCCGGAAACCATGGGCTCTTCCGACCTCCTTTCTCGCGTCGATGCGTGTGTCGCGACCATTCGCCAGAAGGCTCCGGGCTTCGCGCCGAAGGTGGGCCTCATTCTCGGCAGCGGTCTCGGTGCGTTCGCCGACAGCCTCGAGCGTTCCGTCGTCATTCCGTACTCCGAGCTGCCAGACTTCCCGCGCTCCTCGGTCGTCGGCCACGCGGGCAAGCTGGTGCTCGGGTTTCATCAGGGCCTGCCCGTCGTCACGATGCAGGGCCGCGTGCACTTCTACGAGGGCTACGAGCCGTGGCAGGTCGGCTTCCCCGCGCGCGTGTTGTGCCGGCTCGGCATCAAGGCGCTGGTCGTCACCAACGCGGCGGGCGGCATCAACACGAACTTCCAGGTCGGCGACCTGATGGCCATCACCGACCACCTGAACCTGGCCGGCTACAACCCGCTCGTGGGGCCGAACGAAGAAGCGCTGGGGCCCCGCTTCCCCGACATGAGCCACGCGTACGACCCAACGTTCCTCGAGACGCTGCGCGCGGCGGCGAAGAGCGAGCAGGTCGCGATTCGTGAAGGCGTGTACGTGAGCCTCTCGGGGCCGAGCTACGAGACGCCGGCCGAGATTCGCATGCTGCGCACGCTGGGCGCCGACGCGGTGGGCATGAGCACGGTGCCCGAGGTCATCGTCGCGGCGCACATGGGCGTGAAGGTGGCGGGCATCTCGTGCATCACCAACCTCGCGGCGGGCCTCTCGAAGCAGAAGCTCTCGCACACCGAGGTCTCCGAGACCGCCGACCGCGTGAAGGACGTGTTCTCGCGGCTGCTCACGCGTTTCTTGTCGAACCTCGGCAAGTCGCTTTAAGCGCTTCGTACGAAAAGGGACTCACCCACCATGGCCGACAACCGAAAGAAGCTCGAGCTGCTCAAGAAGATGCGCGGAGACGAGCGCCGCGATTCTCCGCGCGTGCCGATGACGTTCCTGCTGCGCGACATCGCGAACCCGAAGGCCGGCTGGGAGGAGCGCCATGGCGACCTCTCGATCGGCGGCATCGCGTGGCGCGGCAAGACGCCGCCGCACGGCACCAGCGTCGACGTGCGCTTCCGGCTCATGGGCGTTCCGAAAGAGATTCACTGCAAGGGTGAGATCATTCGCGTCGTCGACCAGGGCCAGACCATCGAGTTCCGCGTGCGCTTCACCGAGCTCGACGTGAACGCCGAGCTGGCCATCGCGAAGTACCTCGACGATTGGATCGAGACGAACGCCTGATGGCCGGCCACCGCACGGTGACGTTCTTCGCGCCCGCGATTGGGCAAACCGTCGTTCCTTTCGGGCTCGTCGGCGAAGGCTCGCTCTCGTGGAGCGACGCGGGGCTCTCGTTCACCGGCCCCATGCACTGGAAGGCGGCGTCGAGCCTGTTCGGCATTCTCGGGTTCTTCGTCTCGTTTCCGCTCGGCGTCGGGCTGGTGACGGTCTTGAAGCGCCAGCTCGACTTCGACCTCGACGACGCAGCGGGGCTGGTGGTGCTCGGCGCCGCCATCGCTGGAACCATCGGCGCCATTCGCGTGGCGCGGGCGGTGTTCAAGCCGAAGGTGCGCACGTTGCTGATTCCGTGGACGAGCGTGGGGGCGGTCTCGCTCGACGGCTCGCTGGTGTGCCTCCTCTCGAGTGGAAAGCCGAAGGGCTCGCTCTGGTTCGCGCTCGGCAGCCACCCCACGCCGCCCGAAGGGGTCGAAGCGGCCGAGCTGTTCGAGCCGCATCGACAGCTCATCGCCGACCTGCAGCAGCGTCGGTGAGCAGTCAGCTACCGCGTCAGGAACGTTCGCAACGCGGCGAGCGTGCTGGCCGGGCGCTCGGTCGGGAAGCGGTGGCCAGCGTCTTCGATGGTGACGACCTCGGTTCCGGGCGGGAGCAACGGCAGGTGCCACTGGCGCTGGTAGTCGGGCCCGATGCTGCTGCAGGAGCCCGCGAGCACCACGACGGGCCGGGGGAACGTGGTGAGGCCCTGCGCGAAGTCATAGTCGAACTGGCCGGGCGCCGCGCGGCCCTGCAGCAACACCTGACGGAGCAGGTCGACATGCCCGCCCGGCCGCCACACCGGAAGGTCGGAGGGCCGCTTCGGGTCGCAGAAGTAGCCGGCCGTCTGCTCGCCACCGAGCATCATCAGCGCGCGCAGGTCGAGCCGCTCGTGGGTCGAGGGTGAGAGCACCTCGTTCTGCCAGAACATCGAGTTGAGGCCGGGTGCGAGCAGGTCGATGTGCACGATGGCGGAGTACGTCGGGCCGAAGACGGCCCCGCTGAGCCCACCGGGTTCAAGCAGCGCGAGGCGCTCGACACGCTCGGGACGACGGCTCGTGTAGAGGGCTGCGTACATGCCTCCGAAGGAGTGCCCCACGAGCGTGAAGCGACGCCCGCTCGAGAAGTGCTCAGCGACGGCGTCGATCTCCTCCACGATGGCGTCGGCCGTGTACTCCGAGGGCGAGTCGAGCCGCTCCGACAGGCCGTTGCCGCGCTGGTCCCACAAGACGAGGAAATGCGTCGACGCGAGCGGCTCGAGCGTGAGCAGGGAGCGCGCGTCGGCGAGCGAGCCGTGCATGACGAGCACAGGCGGTGCCGACGGGTCGCCCATGGTGCGCACGTGAATCAGCCGGTCTCGGCCCGCGACCCGAATCGACAGGCGGGGCAGCGATGGGTCATCGACGACGGTTGGCGGCACCAGCGTCGGGCCGGGGCCACACGCGCACACGAGCAGCGTCACCATCAGAACGCGCACAGGACCCCCAGCGTGGCGTGGAACGGGAGCGTCGAGCTGGGCGGCGCGCTCAGCTCGAACCGGCCGGGCGTCACCACGAGGCCACCAGCGCCGGTGAGCCACCACGTCACGCGAGCGCCGCCGAGCAAGACCCGGCTCGCAAGCCCCGCTTCGAGGCGAAACGCCGAGAGCCCGACGCCGCGCGCGGTCGGCGACTGCACGGCAGACCCGTCGCGGTCTCCGAAGAGGTCGCGCACGACGAGGCTCGGGGCCCAGCTGACGCCGAAGGTGGGCATCACCGAGAACGACGCGGCGACCGACCACCCCGGGCGCGCCAGCGTCGGCAGCACCGAGAGGCGGCCGTCGACCCCGACCCACGAGCCGAGGAAGTCGGACGACCACGGCACGCCCACCTCGAGGCGCGCGCCGAGCACGAACCACTCGTTGAACCGCGTGACGAGGGTGGAGCCAACCGCGAGGCGTCCGCCCATCACCAGCGGCCGGACGATGGGCGTCTCGAGCTGCACGTCGAGGCGCAGGGTGGGCGTGAGGTGTCTGCCACCACCCGCCTGCACCACCCACGTCGAGGCGAAGCCGCCCGAGGCCCAGACGACGCTGCCTTCATCGGCGTGGGCGAGCGGAGCGGCCGCCGCTGCCAGGCACAGAGCCACCACGGTGAACATGCCCTGTCACGGAGCAAGAAGAGCGCCGCGTGGCGAGCCGCGAGAGCACGCGCAAGCGACGCAGCCCTTGCGCTCGCCGCGCGTCGCGCTGCATCACCTTCGCCGGTCTGAGAAGAGCCGGAAGCCGAGCGTCGCCGAGGCGCTCCACTCGAACGGCGCGCCCGCGCGCCACCACGCCTCTGCCTTCGCCGACAGCACGAGCGGCTGGTCGTTGAGCGCGAGCAGCACGAGCCCCGCCTCGAGCTGACCGCGAACCTGTGACGACCACGTCACGTTCGCGCCGTCGACCTTCAACACGGCGCCGCCCACCGTAGTGCCGCGAACGAACGCATGGCCATCGTTCGTCTCGGCCGAAAAGAAGAGCAGCCCCGCCGTGAGCGGCATGACGTCGTGCTGGAGCGCGCCCTCGAGGCTCGCGACGCGGTGCTGCGCGACGGGCCCGAAGCCGAGATGAAACTGATTCGTCTCGGCGCGAAGCGGGTCGAAGAGAAAGCCGAAGCGCGCGGTCTCGAGCGCCCATGACTCCATCGGCCGCATGGCCCACTCGAAGCGCGCGACGCTGCCGGCGAGGCCGATGTCGAAGGGGAACGGCAGGCGTGTCACGGGAATCGTCGGAAGCGTGAGGCTGGTGTCGGCGGCGTGACGGCGAAAGACGAACTCCCAGGCGGTGGCGTCGACGCGGCCGACACGCGGCTGCCACTGCGCACCGGCGACGCGGTGGAGCGACAACCACGTCGAGTCGGCCTTGCTCCAGCTCTCGCGTTCACGGCGCAGGCGCAGGTCGACCGAGACGGCGCCCTCGACCCCGAACGAGCTGAAGCGGCTCGCGCCCGCGACCTCGAAGCCGCGCCAGGGGTCGAAGCAGGTCGAGAACGAGCGGAGCGGCTCGGTCGAGTCGACGCACGGGTTCACCGCCGCCAGCACCGTCAGCGTGAGCGCGAGCACGTCAGCCTCGCGGGCCCAAGAGTTCGAGCGCGTGCCGGCGTTCGGGCGCCCAGAGGCTGAAGCGCAACCCGGTGAGTCCGCTCACCTCGAAGCCCGGCAGGGCAGACACTTCGGTTCGGTACGCGCCGCGCACCTCGGCGAGGAACGTCACGGGGTAGTCGTTGAGCGCGAAGAGAATCGCCTCGTAGCCAAGCCGCGCTTTGACGCGCAGGCCCGGGTCCTGGCCGATGCGCTGCTCCCAGAGTGCCGAGCCGACGAGGTGGTGGTGGCCGTTCGCGTCGAGCGTGAAGTCGCCTTCGAGCGCCGCGCCCGGCCGAAACGCCCACTGCTTGCCCGTCGTCTCGTATTCGACGCCGGGCCCGAAGCGCACGCGAAGGAACGACTCGAGATCCTTCGAGGTCCACAGGTCGATGGCAGCGTCGAGCTCGACGGGCGCGAAGAACACCTTGCCGCCGAGCGCTTCGAGATGGCCGGCCTCGACGCCCCACGAGACCGCGAGCGGAAGGTCGAAGCGCCGCGGGGTGCCGAGAAACGTCGTCAGGTACAGCGGCGCGCGGGTGATGCGCCGGCTCGAGCCGATGCTGACCGCGTTGCCTTCGAAACGAACATCGGAGCCGAGCCACGCGCTGGCCTCGAGCAGCCGCACGCGCCAGACCGCGTCGTCCGACTCCCAGCTGATGAAGGTGCCGAGCTCGGCGAAGCCACGGCCCACCCCACCCTGCCCATCGGGGCGGAAGAAGGGGCTCCACGCGCCGCCGAAGAAGACGCGCCGGCTCAGGTCGAACACCACCTGCATCACGCGGCCGCGCTCGTCGCGGTACCAGCCGGGCTTCGTCTCGGCGATGGCTTCTTCGAACGGCCAGTCGTCGTGCCGCACGTCGTCGCTGCGCTCGCAGAACGAGGTGCGCTCGAGCTCGACGTCGAGCATCACACCGTCGCCGTCGAGCTGACCGTCGGGCGCGGCGAGACACGTTCGCGTCTGCTCGTCGCACTGCACGCGGAAGCGGCCGGTGGCGTTCTTCGCGGTCGGTTTCAGTTGCACGCACTTCACGGGCTGGTCGAAGCGCAGCCGCTTTCGCTGCGCCGCCTCGACGGGAATCACCTGCACCTCAGCGAGGTTCGCCAGCAGCACCGAAACCGAGAGGACGAGCATGGCCCACCGCCGTGCGAACGGTGGGCCGGGTCGAGCCGCACGAAAGCACGACGGCTGCTGCGCGAGTTCGTGCGCAGCGCGAGCCACGAGTGGTGCTACCGAGTCGAAACGCGCGAGGGCCTCATGCACACGCTTCTGTTCACGTTGCTGGCTGCATCTCCCTCGGTGAGCGTGGTGACGCACTGCGAGGCCGACGCCGGGTGCGCCCTGCTCGGCGAAACGCTTCGACAGGCGGCGGCCGCCGAGGGCCTCGGGGTGGTCGACGGTGGGGCGTGGGAGCTGTCGGCGTGGCCCGCCGGCAACACCGTGTTCTTCGAGCTGTGCAGCGACGCAGGCGTACAGCTCATCACCCACACCGACGAGCTGAACTACCGCGAGCCTCATCGCGGCGCCGACCTCGCGCTGTTCTTCAGCGTCTTGACGGTGGTGACGGCGCCCATGGCGCTCGAGCTGCACGCACCGACCACAGTGCAGGACCGGCAGCAGGCGTGGTCGCTCGTCAGCCGCCGCCTGTTGAAGAGCGGCATCACGAAGGGCACGAAGTGGTGGGGGCCGACCGAGGCGCGCGGGCAGAAGTTCGTGGTTCGGTTCTCCACGCCGCGGGTGCTCCGACACCGCGTGCTCGAAGACGGCGAGGTGCTGGCCTCTGACGCAGACTTCGAAGAGGTCTCGCCCGACAGCGACGAAGGGCGCGAGGCCCGGTACAGCGTCAGTCAACTGCTCGGCGGCTTCGTGCGCGAGCTCGATGGGACCGACGCCGTCGACCTCGGGTCTGGCACCGGAACACTCTTCGTTCAGATCGTGAACGGCCACTTCCGCAACACGCAGATCCGCGACAACTCCGCTCTGCTCGGGTCGATTCCCTTCGGAGGCCGCCGGCTCGTCGCAGCGGTCCCGTTTCCGCTCCGCGGTGCCACGCGCCTTCTGGTGCCGTTCAGGGTGAGCCGCGTGGCGACGAAGACGGGCCGATGACTGCGTCACCGGTGACAGCGCGCGCGGAGTCGGGCATCACCACCGGCATGACGAACGTCGAGACGCTCATCGTGGGAGCAGGCATCAGTGGACTGGCGACGGCGGCCAGCATCGGGCGCGGCGCGAACCTGCTCGTGCTCGAGCGCGACGGCGAGCCGGGCGGCTACTGCAAGACGGTGAAGCAGGACGGCTTCGTGTGGGACTACTCGGGCCACTTCTTCCACTTCAAACACCCCGACGTCGAGGCGTGGCTCAAGGCGCGCATGCCCGGGCAGACGGTGCGCACGGTCGCGAAGAAGTCGTTCATCTCGTTCGCGAAGCGCATGGTCGATTTCCCCTTTCAGAAGAACATTCACCAACTGCCTCAGCAGGACTTCATCGACTGCCTGCACGACCTCTACTTCGCGCGGCACAGCGGCCAGACGCAGCCCGAGACGAACTTCAAAGAGATGCTCTACGCGCGCTTCGGGCGCTCCATCGCCGAGAAGTTCCTCATTCCGTACAACGAGAAGCTGTACGCGACCGACCTCTCGACGCTCGACCGCGACGCGATGGGCCGCTTCTTCCCGCACGCCGACCTCACCGACATCATTCGCAACATGCGGCAGCCGGACAACGCGACGTACAACGCGACCTTCACGTACCCCGAGGGTGGCGCCATCGAGTACGTGAACGCGCTCTTGCGTGAGGTCGAGCCGTCGGCGCTCAAGCTCGGCGAGTCACTCACCGGCATCGACCTGACGAACAAGGTCGCGCGCACGACGAAGGGCGAGTACCGCTTCGAGCGGCTCGTCACTTCGGCGCCGTTTCCGAAGCTGCTCGAGCTGTGCGGCGTGCCGTTCGACCCCGCGACGTACACCTGGAACCAGGTGCTCGTGTTCAACCTGGGCTTCGACACGAAGGGCCCGAAGGACATCCACTGGCTGTACGTGCCCGACCGAGCGCGCTCGTTCTACCGCGTGGGTTTCTACGACAACATCTTCGACAGCCCGCGCATGAGCCTCTACGTCGAGCTCGGCTTCCCACGTGACGCGCGCATCGACGTCGCCGCCGAGCGGGCCCGCGTGCTGAAACACCTGAGCGACGAGGGCCTCGTCACCACGCAGAAGCTGGTGGCCGAACACTCGGTGGTGATGAACCCCGCGTACGTGCACATCACGAAGCAGTCGCTCGCAGAGGTCGCGCGCGTGAAGGCCGAGCTCGCGGCGAAGGGCGTGCACAGCATCGGCCGCTACGGCGGGTGGATGTACTGCAGCATCGAAGACAACATTCTCGAGGCGCGTGCATTGACGACGAAGCTGGGGCTCGCGAAGGCGTGGCCCATGCCCGACAAGCGTTGAATACTCACGCCATGACCAACCGCCTGCTGCCGTTGACGCTGTGTCTGGTGTCAGCTGTCGCGTTCGCCGAGAAGCCGAAGATGAAGCCCGGCGCCTACCCGGAGAAAGCCGACGCGTGGAAGAAGTTCACGGTGCTCGAGGTCTCTGCCGGCGCCGAGCTGTTCAAGGTGCCCGGCTTCACCTGTGGCCCTGACCCCTCGAAAGAGGGCTTCTCGACCTACCGCCGCACGTGCGTGAAGTTCCTCGACAAGCGCTGTCAGGGCAGGCCGACGAAGATCTCGCACATTCGCACCGAGGGCGACCTGCCCGCGGGCCAGTCGTGCTTCATGGACGAAGGCGCAGGCAGCACGTACCTCGACCGCAAGTTCATGTCGCCGCCGCTCTCGTACATCTCCATCGTCGGCACCGACACGAGCGTGCCGCGCGTCTACGAGATCAACTACACCTTCGCGAAGGACGTGCTGACCGAGAGCTCGAGCACGGGCAAGGCGTTGATCGCGAAGTACGGGCCGCCCGACTTCAAGAACGCGCCGATTCAGATGTCGTGGAAGAAAGACGACATGAACCTGCGCGCCGAGTGTGGCGCCACCGAAGGGCCCGCTGGCGAGTTCTGCTCGATTCAGGTGAGCGACGACACGCTGCTCGAGGCCGAGCGCTCGGTTCAGAAGGCCTTCGACGACGAGCAGGCGGCGAAGAACGGCCCACCACCGCCGAAGCTGTGACGTGCGCCTCGCCATTCTCGTCACCTTCGCGCTCTCGTACGTCGGCATCACGGCGCGGCGGCTGCGTTGGCTGCCGGTGGGGCGGCCCGCGATGGCGCTCATCGGAGCGACCGTCTGCGTGGTGCTCGGGGCGTGGGCAGGCGCTCCATTTCTCGGCGTCGACGAGGCGCTGAAGGCCGTCGAGCTGCACACGCTGTCGTTGCTGCTCGGCATGATGCTGGTGGCCGCCGGGCTCGGTGAGGCCGGCTTCTTCGCGTGGGCGACGCGGTGGCTCTCGAAGCGCGTGACGTCGCGCGCGGGCCTGCTGTGGGCGGTGACCATCGGCTGCGGCGTGCTCTCGGCGGCGCTGGTGAACGACGCCGTGTGTCTGCTGGCGACGCCGCTCGTGGTGCAGCTGGCGAAGACGGCGCGCGCGCAGGTGAAGCCGTTTCTCTTCGCGGTGGCGATGGGCAGCAACGCCGGCTCGGCGCTCTCGCTGGCGGGCAACCCGCAGAACATGCTCGTGGGCAAGTTGTCGGCCCTCTCCTATCGCGGCTACCTCGGTGACGTGGCGGTGCCGGTGCTGGTGGCGCTCGTGGTGACGGCGGCGCTGCTGCACGTCTTCTTCCGGAAGGCGCTGTCGGTCGAGACGCCATCGCAGGACGTGAAGGACGAGACGAGCATCGACCGCCCGCTGCTCGTCGCGTGCGTGGTGGCGCTCGTCGGCGCGGTCGTGGCGAACCTGCTCGGCGCGCCGTTGGCGTTGTCGGCGCTGGCCGCGGGCACGGTGACGCTCATCGTCGCGGGCCCGCGTGCCGAGAAGCTGCTCGCGATGGTCGACTGGAGCGTGCTGCTCTTCTTCGCCGGCCTCTTCGTGCTCGTCGCGGCGCTGCAGCGCACGGGCTTTCCCCAGGAATGGGTCGCCTCGACCGAGGGCGCGCTGGGCCATGGCTCGCTCGTGCTGACTGCGGTGCTGGGAATCGGCTCTCAAGTCGTCAGCAACGTGCCGCTCATTCTCGTGCTCGAACCGTGGATTCGTTCGTTCCCCGACGCTGCGCACGCGTGGACGGTGACGGCGCTCGTCTCGACGCTCGCGGGCAACCTCACGCTGCTCGGCTCGGTCGCGAACATCATCGTGTTCGAGCGCGCGAAGGAGAAGATGGGCTTCGTCGAGTACGCGAAGGTCGGGGTTCCAGTGACGCTGCTCTCGACGGCGGCCGCCCTGCTCCTGCTGGCGCGGTGAGGCAGGTGGTCGTGCTATCGAGCAGGCATGCCCGACCCGCGCCTCGACGACGTTCTCCGTGAAGTCGAAGTGCTCAAGCATCGGCTCGCCGCCGTGGAGCAGCAGCGCCGCGTTCGTTTGCGGTGGCTGGTGGCGGCCGTGCTCACGGTGGCCTCGGTCGCGTTCGCCCAGCTGACCGTCTTCACGCCCGATACGCCCGCCTACGCGTCGGAGGTGAACGGCAACTTCGCGCAGCTGAAGACCTGGCTCGAGCAGAAGGTCGGCGCGGTCGGCAGCCCCAACGTCGCCATCACCGGCACCACCACGTTGGCGAGCGCGACCGTCAACGGGAACGCGGCGCTTGGGCCGACCACCATCTCGGGGACGACGAGCATCACCGGCGCGACGAACATCACGGGCGCGACGGGCATCACCGGCAACCTCACCGTGAGTGGCCGCGTGGCGCCGAACTACGACTCGGGTTGGCAGGCCGTCACCATCGGCAACAACTACACCTTCGCGCACAACTTCAACGCCACGCCCTCGCAGATTCAGCTGCTGGCGTGCGGAGCCATCTCGGGCAACGCGTGCACGACGCGCGTGGTGCTGGCGACGTCGGGGTTCAACGACGGCTCGTCGTGCATCAACCCCATCAACACGATGACCGACCTCAACACCATCACGGTGGCGCTGACGCCCGGCTGCAACGCGTGGGGCTACTACCTCGCGGGCACGGGCTTTCAGTACGTGGGCGACGCCGACGGAAACCTCGGCACGGCGTTCTACCGCGTGCTCGCCTGGCGTTGAGCGTCAGCGAACGCGAAACGCAAGGTGACAGCTCACGCACGAGGCGTTGAGCGTCGGCAGCGCAGCGAGCGCCTTCTCGCGGTCTCCCGTCGCAGCGATGGCGGCGAACGCGCTGGCGGCCTGGTGCTGGCTTCGACCGAGCTCGTGCATGGCGGGCGGCATGTGCGCTCCGGGCCGGGCCTCGAGCGGCTTGTCGCGGTGCTGGCCCATCACGCCCGTACCGAGCTTCTTCTCGGCGACGACGCCAGCCTCCTTCACCTTGCCCGCCACTACGAGCGTGACGAGCTCATTGAGCGTCACCAGGTTGTCCCGCATCTCGGCGCGTAACGTCGCGACCGCGGGCTCGGGCATCTTCACCAGCTGCCGCGCGTCGACTGGCTGGGCCAACGCCGAGCACGACACGACCGTGAACACCGCCACCCAGCGAGCGCGACTCATGGGAGCTCCAGTGAACCGGCCGAGGGGTGCTGGTTCGACAGGTGAGAGCCACTCGCGAGGCCCTGGGGTTCTTCCTCACCTCGCGCGCGACGAGTGCTCGGCGCGGCGGCGTTTCGAGGGCGTGCGTGCAAGCCCACGCCGAGGCAGTCGGCGCGCGGCCTAGCGACAGGGGGGCGTGCCGGCAGCGCCGCGGTCGGAGTAGCGGCAGTGTTGCGACACGTCGAAGGTGTACTGCTTCGGCTGCGCGGCGCCACCGGAGCACGGCGTGAAGACGGGTGACGTCGACGCCGTCAGCGGCACGACCTGCCGGCCACCACAGCCGACCCATTGGCCCATCGAGCGGCCGGCCTCGGTGAGCCCGAACGCCACCTCCTTCGCGGCGTCGCGTTTCGAGCCAACGGCGTAGTCAGCGAGCGCGAGTGCGTGCCGGGTGATGCCCCAGACATCGAGCGCGTTGTCACCCGCGTTCGCGACGTCGCCGGGTGGAATGTTGTGGCTGGCGAGGAGCAGGTCTGCGCCGCACTGGTCGCTGGAGATGACCTGCCAGCTGCGCTCGAGGCCCGTGGGCAGCTTGTCCCAGACGTCTTGCCGGGCGATGAGGTGGTCGTTGGTGTCGTCGTCGGCGAACACCTGCACCACGACCTTCACGTCGAGCGGCAGGTCGCGAAAGTCGTCGTTGGTCGCGGTCGGGCTCTCGAGGGCGGGGAACGAGAACCACGGCGCCATGATGAAGAGGAACCGGCCCGACGAGCCCCACGGCTGGGTGAGACCGTTCAGTGTCGGCGCCGCGAAGGCGCGGCGTGCCAGCTCGGGCGTGGCGCCGCCTCCGAACGAGTGGCCCATGAAGCCCACCCGCGTCAGGTCGAACAGCGCCCCGTACTGGGTGGCCGCGGCGCGAAAGCCCTCCCACAGGGTCGCGTACTGCTCGGTGCGTGTGACGCTGAGGCCCTTGTAGGGGACGAAGACGACGTTGAAGCCCGCGCTCGCCAGGCGCCGGAGCATCGGCGCGATGCGCGTGTGGTCGCTGCCGAGGAACGCGTGGCTGTAGAAGATGACCGGGTACTGCAGCGCGTCGGCCGGTCGGTAGACGGTGATGGGCTCCTGCGGCCAGCGCGGGTTGGCGACGTCGGAGCGCACCTGCACTGCGAGCGCGCCCTGCATGCCGTAGTCGGTCGGCGTGGTGGTGACGGTGAGCGAGTTCACCTCGGCGCCAGTGGGACGAGGCGCGCAGAAGACCGAACCGCCCGCGCTCCCACCGCCCGCGGAGCCTCCTGCTGAGGAGCCACCAGCAGTGCCACCCGCGGCTGCCCCTCCACCACCCGCGGTGAGGCCCGCGTCGGCCCCAAAGTCGCCTCCGTCAGGAACCACTGCATGAGGGCCCGAACACGCACTGAAGACGACAGCCGACACGAAGAACCACCGCATGACCCCGCCAACCCCGCACGCATCGAGAAGTTGCGCAGAATCGTCAGCGCAGGGTGATGGAGGCGCCGCGCTCCTTCAGCCCGTCGAACAGCTTCTTGCGCGCGTCGACCCACATCGAGCTGTGCACCGAGAGGGCCGCCTCGACGGCCTTCGACTCTCCCGGCTTCACGCGCACGTTCACGACCTGGTCGGGTTGGCCGTGCACCTCGAAGCGGCTCGCCACCCGCTGCGTGGCGAAGTCGAACACCGTCACGCGCAGGTCGGCGCTGCCTCCGACGAACTGGCCGTCAGAGACGAGCGTCGGCACCACGCTGCTCACCGTCTCGACGACGACGACGTACTTCGTCTCGGCGGCGGCGCGTTCACACTTCGCCTTGAGCGAGTCTCCGTTGCGCGCCGACATGGCGCCCTCGCCCATCGGGTTCTTCGGGCCGGTCCAATTCAGGCAGTACAGCAGGTCGCCGCCGGCGATCGGGTCGAAGCGCTTCACGTACGCTTCGTCATCGCGACGCGCGGACAGGTCCGGGTCCTTCAGCTGCTCGGGCATCAGGAACGTCACCGTGCCCACCGCGTCGTTGCGCTCGTCGAAGACGATGCCCTTCAGCGGCACCTCGACGGCTGCATCGCCGAGATGCCCGAACAGACTCGCGAGGCTCTTTCGAATCGGCTCGTAGCGGGGCTTGAGCTCTTCGATGGCCGCCGCGTTCGTCTTTCCACACGCCGCGAGCAGAAGGGCCAGCACCGCCCCGCTGCGCTTCATCACCGGCCCTCGCGCTTGTCGTACAGCTCGCCCTTGAGGCCGGGCAGCGCGTTGGGCGGCAGCTTGCCCATCACGTAGTGCACGGTGTCGTGCAACGTCTCGTAGGGGTCGCGCGCAATGAAGCCCAGCTCACGCTCGGCCTTCGACGAGTCGCACCAGAACCAGTGCTCACCGACCTCGACCTCTTGCGGGTCGAGCGTCACCTCGGTCTTGCGCCACTTCGCGAACGCCTCGAGTGCGTACGCCCCGAGAATGTTCACGTCCTTCGGCAGCTTCACGCGCGGCGCGGGCACACCCGACAGCCGCTCGAGGCGCTTGAAGAAGTCGTGCATCGACAGGTTCACGCCCATCAGGTGCCGGCCGTAGGGCTCGCCTCTCGTGAGCGCCGCCAGCGCCGCCTTCGCCACGTCGCGCGCGTCGACGAAGCTCATGCCGCCGCCCGGCATCGCGGGAATGTCGCGCTGCAGGAACTTCACCACCGTCCACGTCGACGAGAGCCGGTCGTCTCCCGGGCCCATGAGGAGCGAGGGGTTCAGCACCACCAGCGGCAGCCCGTGCTTCTTGCAGAGCTCGAGGGTCAGCTTCTCCTCGTAGATCTTCGACATGTAATAGGGCCAGCGGCCGACGGTCTCGATGGGGTAGTCGTCGGCCTCGGTGCCCACGCGCTCGGTCTTCGAGACGGCGATGGTGCCCGACGTCGACACCAGCACCACGCGCGGCTTCTGGCCCGAGGTGATGATCTCTTTGAGCAGCTCGCGCGTCGCGTCGACGT
The DNA here is from genome assembly GCA_016793585.1 of Archangium sp. The sequence goes on along the minus strand of JAEUJR010000134.1, from coordinate 293 downwards.
GCAGCTCGTACATCTTGCGGCCGTCTTCGTTCTTGAACGACACGAGCCCGGCGAGGTGCATGAGCGCGTCGATGCCGCCGATGGCGCCCTTCACGGCCTCGCGGTCTTTCAGGTCGGCCTGAATGAACTCGACCTTCGAGGCCCACGCCGCAGGCGGCTTCGAGCGGCCGATGCAGCGCACCGAATGACCCGCCTCGAGCAGCATGGGCACCAGATGCGTGCCGAGAAAACCGGTGGCACCCGTCACGAGAATCTTCACGGCTTGGTCCTTTCGGCGCGGGTGGGAATCGCGG
>JAEUJR010000129.1 GCA_016793585.1 Archangium sp. | reverse complement strand
CCCCGCACACCACCCCACCTTTGCCGCAGTAGTTCCGGCTCGTTCCAGCCAGACATTCGCCCGACGAGTCACAGCACCCCGCGCAGTTGGAGCGATCACACGGGGGAGGACACGCCAGCGTGAAGAGGAGCACTCCGACCGCCACGACCAGCCGCATGGGCGCCGACTCAATCGCACCTCGCACGGCAGAGCCAGCACCAGCGAACTCGCCCTATAGTGCCCGGCCTATGCGTCATGGGCTGTTCCTGGTCGTGCTGGGGCTGACCTCGGCATGCGTCAGCTGTGATCGCCGCTCGGCACTCGCCGGCCGGTTCGGTGAGCTGGTCGTCGTCACCGGCGTGGCGCCTGCCGAGTCGTTGAGCCGGGAGGCGTCGGTCGCTGCGCCGCCGGCCGCGATGGGCGACTCCTCGAACAGCACGTTCGTGGTGCGCAACATCGGTGACTTTGAGCTCACGCTCACGCGCATCGCCCTCGTCTCGGGCAGCCCCGCGTTCAGCGTCGAGCTGCCAGAGCGCACCTCGCTCGCACCGTCGGACGAAGCGGTCTTCACCATCACCTTCAAGCCAGAGCAGGCGAGCGACCCCACGGTCGCGACCGTCGCGCACCAGGCTGTCTTTCAGCTCGACTCGACGGGCGGCAGGCCGGGCGAGACGCAGGCCACCATCGAGGTGAGCGCGGTGGCCGAGGCGCGCGACTGCTTCGTGCCGCCCCTGCTGGACTTCGGAGACGCACCCATCGGCCAGGCGGTACAGATTCCCATCGACCTCTCGAACCGCGCGAGCACGCCGGCGCACGCGACCGTCGGCGCGATTGGCGGGCAGAACCCCGGCTTCTTCACCATCGACCCGGCCGTGAGCGAGCTCGACGTGGCCCCCGGCACGGCGGCGAACGCGATGATTCGCTTCGCGCCCCAGACGCAGGACGAGGTGCGGGCGCAGCTGACGGTTCGTCGCAGCGCCGCGTGCCCCGAGGGCGTGACGCAGTTGGTGGGCCGTGGCTCGATGCAGTCGTTGTCGTGGGCGCCCGCCGAGATCAACTTCGGGCGCGTGCCCCTCGACGACACCGCCACGCGCGTCGTCACCTTCAGCAACCGCAGCGGCGCCGAGCTTGGGCTCACCATCTCGACCGAGGGCACCGACTTCGCCACGCCCGTCGTCCTCGGGGTGCTGGGGCCACGGTCGACGACGGCCGTGCAGGTGACCTGCCGGCCACAATCGCTGAGCTCGCTGACCGGCATGCTGCGCGTCGACATCGGCACCGCTCCGCTGTTGCCCGTGCGCGTGCCGTTGCGGTGCTCGGGCGGTGGGCCGCGGCTGCGCCCGACGCCGAGCCCGGTCGCTTTCGGTACCGTGCCGTTGCTCGTCGACAAGAAGACGAACCTGCCCCTCGCGCAGTCGGGTCAGACCAGAGTCGTGCGCAGGCTGCGGCTCGAGAACGTGGGCACGCCTCCACCCACGCCCGCCGACCCGACCTACAACCTCACGCTGGGTCGTGACGGCATGCCACCGCTGATGTCACTCACGCCCATCGGGCAGACGACGCCCGGCGAGTTCAGCGTCGCCGTCGGTGCGTACACGCCGATTGGAGTGCCCGCCGTCGCCGGCCGCAACGGCATCGACGTCGAGGTGATGGTGCAGCCCACCGCCGCCGGGCTTCGTGAGGCGTTGCTCACCGTGTACTCGAACGACGCCGTTCAGCCGGTGCACGAGGTTCGCCTGACGGCCAACGCCCAGCCCACCGAACGCTGCTCGCTGGGGTACCTGCCCACGGCGCTCCTCTTCGGCGATCTTCCGCCCAACGGCACCCAGACGCAGACGTTCACGCTGCAGAACTCGGCGAACACGGCCTGCATGGTGTCGGGGCTCGAGATCGCGTCTGGCAGTCACCCGGGCTTCTCGTTGGTGAACCCGCAGGTCACCGTGGTGGGGCCGGGCCAGTCGGTGCCGGTTCAGGTGCGCTTCGACAGCACCGGGCTGCCGACGGGCACCACGGCGAGCGGCTTCGTGCGCTTCTCGACGCCGGGCTCGACGCCGCTCTTGGTGCCCCTGTCGGCGCGCGTCTCGCAGTGTCTGGTGGCGGTGCCCGAAGAGGTCGACTTCGGCAACATCAAGCTGGGCTGCCGCTCGGCGCCGCGCACCGTGCAGCTGTTCAACACGTGCGGCTCGCCCGTGAACATCACCTCGGCCACCGCCTCGGGCGTCGGCTTCGCCATCTCGGCGTTGCCCCTGATTCCCCCGAACGGGCTGGTCGTGCAGCCGGCGGGCAACCCGGTGTCGATCTCGGTCGTGTTCGGCCCGCCGCCGAACGTAGGCACCTTCAACGGCGCGCTCACCATCGTGGGTGGAGAAGGCGCGACCACCCGCCGCTTCGACATCGCCCTGCGCGCGGTGGGTGACATGACGGGCATCACCACCGAGACGTTCCAGCAGCCCGCGCGCCCGATGACCGACATTCTCTTCACCATCGACGACTCCTGCTCGATGTCCGAGGAGCAGATGGCCCTGTCGACCAACTTCTCGTCCTTCATCAGCTACGCGAACACCGCGAACGTCGACTACCGCATCGCCATCACCACCACCGACGACTTCGCGTCCAGCGGGCAGGGCCGGTTCGTCACGGGGCAACCCACCATCATCGACCGCAGCCTGCCCAACGCCAGGGCGCTCTTCGAGTCGAGGGTGCGCGTCGGCACCTCGGGCAGCGGCTTCGAGCGGCCGCTCTCGACGACGCTCAAGGCCTTGACCGAGCCGCTCATCAGCGGCGCCAACTCGGGCCTGCTCCGCGACGACGCGAACCTCGCCATCATCATCGTTACCGACGCACCCGATCAGTCGAACGAGGCCATCGCCTACTACGAGACCCGGCTGCCGCTCGTGAAAGGGCCGCGGCGAATTCACCAGGTGAGCGTGAGCGTCATCGGGCCGTTCACGCCCGCGTCGGCGACGTGCGCCATCGAGGGCGTCGACCAGGGCCGCTACCAGGCGCTGATCACCCGCACGGGCGGCGTGAAGGCGAACATCTGCACCTCGAACTGGGCGCAGGATCTCGAGGCGCTGGGCCGGAGCGCGCTGGGGCCGCGCAGCACCTTCTTCGTGCGCAACCCGCCCGACACGCAGCAGCCCGTCGACGTGCAGGTGAACGGCCAGCCCGTCTCGAGCTCGTGGACCTACGACGGCGCGAGCAACGCCATCGTCTTCAGCCAGGGCCAGGCGCCGGCGAGCGGCACCACGCTGAGCATCACCTACCAGTCACAGTGCCTCTGACTCAGGTCGTGTACTCCGCGTTCACCTGCACGTAGCGGTAGCCGAGATCGCTCGTCATCAGCAGCGCGTGCCCGCGGCCTTCGTCGAGCAGCAGCTCGAGCGAGACGTCTTCTCTGGCCATGGCCTTCGAGGCGGCCGCGCGATCGAACGGCGTCGGCTCTCCGCCGCGGAACACCTCGATGCCCTGCAGGCGGCACACGAGCTTCTGCGGAGCGCGCACCTCGTGCACGTTGCCCACCTGGCTGACGAAGCGGCCCCAGTTCGGGTCGTTCCCGAAGAGCGCGGTACGCACCAGCGCCGAGGTGGCGACGTGGCGGGCCACGGCCTTCGCGGCCTCGTCCGATGCGGCCCCTGTCACGCGAATCGTCGTCACCTTGGTCGCGCCTTCACCATCGCGCGCGATCAGCCAGGCGAGGCGGCGGGCGACGGGCTCGAGGTGCTGCTCCCAGTCGGCGGGCGCGGGCACCCGGCGCGTCGTCAACAGCAGGAAGGTGTCGTTCGTCGAGGTGTGCGTGTCGACGTGCACGGCGTTGAAGCTGGTGCTCGCGATGCGGCCCATGGCGGCGCGCATGGCCTCGGCGCTCACGTCGACGTCGGTGGCCACGAAGGCCAGCATGGTCGCCATGTCGGGTTGAATCATGCCGGCGCCCTTGCAGACGCCCGCCATCGTCGCGTCGCCCAGGCGCACGCCGTGCTCCTTGGGGAAGGCGTCGGTCGTCATGATGGCCGAGAGAAACCGGCGCCCCGCCTCGACGTCAGCCGACAGCTCCTTCACCGCCGCGTCGATGCCGGCCCGCACCTTCTCCATCGGCAGCTTCACCCCGATGACACCGGTGCTGCACACCAGCACCTGCTCGAGGGGGCACCCGATGGCGCTGGCGACGCGCTGGCACATCTCGAGGGCGTCGGCCTCGCCCTGCGTGCCCGTGCAGGCGTTCGCGTTGCCCGAGTTGATGACGACGGCGCGCACGAGGCCGTTCGAAGCCGCCAGGTGTCTGCGCGAGAGCAGCACTGGCGCCGCGGCGAAGTGGTTCTTCGTGAACAGGCCCGCGCACGTCATCGGCGCGTCGCTCACCAGCAGCGCGACGTCGGGGTTGCCAGAGGCCTTGATGCCCGCGCGCACGCCGGCGGCGCGGAGGCCCTTCACGCTGGTCAGGGTGTACGGCGCGGGAGCAAACGCAGGAACGGGAGGGACGGGGATCGACATGAGCGGCCCTCTACCACCGAGCCGTCAGCTCTTGCGCCCCGTGATGCGTGCGGCGATGCCGAGCAGCAGCTCGCGCCGGGTGTCGGTGATGTTCGCGCCGGCCTGGGCGATGGCCGCCGTGGTGTGCACCGGCTGCACGTCGAGGAAGGCGCGCGCGGTGGAGTTGCCCGCCCACCACTCGCGGGCGCGGGCGACGTTCTCCATCATCACGCGCTCGCCCAGCGTCAGGTGAAGGAAGCTGGCCAGCGGAGACGGCGACATGTCGAAGCCCGAAGCGTTGAGGCGGCCGGCGTCGAGCAGCGACTGCAGCACCGTGTCGATGGGCTCGGGTGGGGTGCCCAGCTCGGGCAGGAACTGCTCGATGCGCCGCATGCGGGCGCCGTTGGGCTCGCCGACGCCCCCCATGAAGAGATCGAGCGGCGCGTCACCACCGGTCTCGACCGCGAGGGCCTCGACGACGGCGGTGCTGTAGAGCTTGCAGCGCATGTAGCGAACGGCGAGCGCGATGTTCCGTTCAGCGGCGTCGACGCGCCGCTTGTGCTCTTCGGGTGACGGCTCACCGGCCTGCATGCGGAACACGCGGCTGGCGGCGAGAGACGAGAGGAAGCCCTCCATCTTGAGCAGCGCCACGCGGTACTCGTGCACGGTGTACGTGTTGGGCGTGTGCAGCGTCGGGTTGGTCTCGGGCAGCAGCTTCCACGTGTTGTCGAGGAAGGCGGCGGGGTCTTTCTCGGCGAAGTTGCCGACGTCGTTGTTCGCCAGTCGCGTGGCCCGGCGAATCATCACGGTACGCTCGGTGGGCTGAACGCCCAGCGCCGCGAGCCGCGCGTCGAGCACCAGCTTCTCGGCAGGGCGAAACGGAATCGTCGCTTCGATGCAGGCCGCGAGGGCGAGCTGCTGCTCGTGCGAGAAGACGCCCTCCATCTCTTTCGCTGCCACCAGGCCGCTCGCGAGCTCGTTGAGCCCATTGTACGGCGTGAGCACCTGGCCCGCGTGATGGCCGAAGACGTCGAGCACCAGCTTGGCCGTCGGGTCGATGGCCGCGTGGGGAAGAATTCGCCAGCCATCTTTCTCGCGGCTGATCAGCGGCTCGAGAATCTCGTTGTAGTGAGGCGGCACCCCGAGGTCGACCTGCACGTAGACGATGTCGTGGTACAGCGCCGCGATCGTCTCGATGGGG
>JAEUJR010000054.1 GCA_016793585.1 Archangium sp. | reverse complement strand
CCGCGGCTGGTACGCGTCGCTCGACGGCAACGGTGAACGCGTGCGCAACACCGACACCGGCGGCGGTGACTGGTTCTCGGGCGAGGTGCGCGGCGGTCTCTTCATCTTCGAAGGCAACCGGCTCACGCTCGGCGTCGAAGGGCAGTTGCAGCTCGCCTACCAGCAGCCCGTCGGCGTGCCGATGCAGGACAACAAGACGCGCACGGTCTTCTCGGCCACGCTGCTCGACGAGTGGCAGCTGTGGAACAACCGGCTCTTCCTGCAGGCGGGTGTTCGTGTCGACAAGTACAACGACGTCGGTGAGTTCGCGCTCTCGCCGCGTGGCGCCGTGGTGGCGAGGCTGTACGAGTCGGGCCTGACGAAGCTGGTGGTGGGCCGCGCGTTCCGTGCGCCGACCATCTACGAGCTGTACTTCAACGACCCTGCGGGCTCGCAGCTCGCCCCACCGCCGGGCTCGCTCACGCCCGAGTACATCACCACCTTCGAGCTCGAGCATGCGCACAACTTCACGCCCGAGCTGCGCGCCTCGCTCAGCGGCTACTACAACCTCATCGACCGCCTGGTGACGCTGACCGAAGAGGCGGCCGAGGTGCCCCGCTGCGTCGACGGCACGGCGCAGTGCTTCGTGTACGTGAACAACACGAAGGGCCTGACGGCCCTCGGAGCCGAAGCCCAGCTACGCTGGCAGCCGGGCCGCTTCACGCTCGTCGAGGGCACGTACTCGTTCGTGCTGCTCGGCGGGCCGGGGCTGGCGCAGGCGCCGGCGTACCCGACGCACCTCGCCTCGGCGCGCGCGATGATTCCACTCAAAGAAGGGCTCGTGCGGTTGTCGGGGCAGGCGACGTACCAATCGGGCCGGCACGATCGCGACACGGGCACGGCGTACGGCGAGTCGCTGCTGCTGAACTTCGGGCTCTCGGGTGACTACGGCCCCGTGCGCTACTTCGCGGGCGTGCAGAACCTGCTCGACCAGCGCTACCTGCTGCCGGTGGTGAGCGAGGTCGGCGCTGGCGTCATTCCCCAGTACGGCCGCACCTTCTGGCTCGAGGTCGGCGCGGGCTTCTGACGGGCTCAGCCGCCCGCCGACGTGTAGCGCCGCAGACTCGAGAGCCACACCGCGCGCGCGACCACCGCGAAGACCGCCGCGCCGACGATGCTCGCGACCAGCGACGTCCACGGCAGGCGGCCCAGCAGGGCCTCGGCTGGCAACGTCGTCATCACCACCAGCGGAATCACGAAGGTGAAGACGATGCGGAACACGCCCCGAAAGACACTCGCCGGCCAGCGGGCCGCGTCGAAGATGCTGGTGAAGAGCGAGCTCAGGTTGTCGACCTTCACCGCATAGAAGCTGACGCTGACGATGAGCAGCCACAACGAATAGAGCAACGCGGTGGCGACGAGCAGCAGCAGCAACGCCTCGGCGACTCCGAGCAGCGTGGGCCCGTGGCCCAGCTCACGGAACCCGAGCGTGAAGACGATGCCGGCGTGCACCAGCCCCGCCGCGCGCCAGAGCTGAAACCGGGCGGTCGAGACGAGCAGCTGCGCGTCATGCGGCTTGAGCAGCACGAAGTCGAGCGTGCCCTTGCGAACGTGGTCGAGCACCGACGAGAGCGACGGCGAGATGGCGCCGTCGATGACGGCCTGCAGGGTGATGAAGCAGCCCACGACGAGCAGCGTCTCGCCGAACGACCAACCCGGCACGCCCTGCGCCGACGACGAGCCGCCGTAGACGACGAAGAGCGGCAACACGGCGGCCACCGTCCAGAAGAGGCCGATGACGAGGTCGAGCACGAAGTCGAGGCGGTACTGCACCGCGAGCATCACCGAGGCCTTCAGCTGCACCTTGAGCAGTTCGAACGCGCGGCGCATGTCAGCCTCCGAACGCCTGAAAGCGCTGCACGCCACGCGTCCACAAGAGCGCCGCCAGCGCGGCGAGGCCCGAGACCCAACCCACCTGCGCGCCCACGAGCCGAAGCGCGTCGTCGAAGGCCAGCCGGCCCGTCATCACCTCGACCGGCAGCGCGAGCACGTAGCGAAACGGCAGCCACGCGGCGACGTCGCGCAGCCATGGCGGGAAGAAGTCGAGCGGCACGAGATAGCCCGAGAACACGAAGAAGAACGCGAACCACAGGTCCATCACGCGCAGCGAGCTGTCGAGCGTGAAGCTCAGCGCGCCGACACACACGTTCACGAGGAAGTTGATGAGCCACGCGCCGAAGATGGTGAACGGCAGCAGCGCCCACGCGCGCCAGTCGTGTGAGAGCGCGTCGCGATGAGTGGCCGCGAGGAAGATGGCGACCGGCAGCGTCACCAGCCCACGCAGCGGCAGGTAGGCGAGGTTCGAGGTGGCGAACGCGACGATGGGGTGCAGGGGCCGCAGCAGCCGCAGCGCGAGCGTGCCCTGACGCACCTCGAAGTTGATCTCCCACGCGGCCCACGCAGCGACGAGCTGCCGCACGATGAAGACGCAGAGGAAGTAGCTGATGAAGGTGGCGCTGCTCCAGCTGGCGCCGAGCTGGCCCTGCACCGGCGCGACGTCGGCTATGCTCGTCCACAGCAGCATCATCACCAGGGGCATCGTCGTCGACAGCACCCAGACGACCATCTCGGTGCGGTACGCGGCGGCCTCGGCGAAGCCGACCTTGAGCAGCGTGGGAATCGCGCGAAGGCTCACGTGGACCTCGTGGCGAGCGCGAATTGCTCGGCGATGAACGTCGCGACGGCGGCGACGGCCGGGCGCTTCGACGCCGCAACGCTCGAGACCAGCCACGTCGCGCGGGGTGGCAGGTTGGGCACGTCGAAGAGGTGCTGCAGCTCGGGCTCACGAGCCGCCCACGAGGTCGTCACGGCGACCAGCCCATGCCCCTTCTTCCCCGCCATCACCAGCGCCGGAAAGCTGTTGCTGACGAACACGGGCACGACGCCCCGCTGCGCCGCGAGCCAACGCCCTTCTGGAAGCCCCGCGAGCTCTCCGCCCGGCAGCACGACGCGATGACCGGCCAGCGCCGAGCTGGACTTCACCGGCCCGTGCGCCGAGAGGTAGCCGCGAGAGGCGAACACCGCGACGCGGGAGCGATTCACGCAGCGGGCCTTGAGCTCGGCCCCACGCAGCGGGTCGAGACGCAACGCGAGGTCGGCTTCTCCCCTGGTGAGATCGAGCCGCTGATTTCCACCGAGCAGCTCGAGACACAGGCCGGGGTGACGCTCGACGAGCTGCAACAGGCCGTGCTCGACGAGGAACGGGGCCATCGCCTCGGTAGCCGCCAGGCGAACCGTGCCGACGACCTCATGTTCGGGCGTGGCGGTGGCGAGCAGCGCCCGGGCCTCGACCTCCATGCGGCTCGCGTGCTCGAGCGCGCGGCGGCCCTCGTCGGTCAGCGTGAGCCCATCGCGGTTGCGATGAAAGAGCGAGACGCCCAGGCGCCGCTCGAGAGCTCCGAGCCTTCGGCCGACGGTGGTGCGGTCGACGCTGAGCTGCTTCGAGGCACCCTGCAACGTGCCGGTGCGCGCGACGGCCGAGAAGACCTGCAGCATGTCCCAATCCATGGCGTGCACCATTGCACAGCAGGCGTGCACGAGCGCGCATCGACGAACGGGCCTGCGCGACGCACGTTGCCGGCATGACGACGATGCGTTCGGTGATGCTGACGAAGCCCGGTGGCCCCGAGGTGCTCGAGGTGGTCGAGCTGCCCTTGCCCGCGCCCGGCCCGGGTGAGGTGCGGGTGCAGGTGCGCGCGACGGGCGTCGGCTCGACCGACGTGACGATGCGGCGGGGCAACTACCCCTACGCGCCAAAGATTCCGTTCGTGCCCGGCTACGAATCGGTCGGCATCGTCGAGGCCGTCGGCCCGGGCGTGACGACGCTGAAGGAGGGCGACCGCGTCTGCGCGCTGCTGGTGCACGGCGGCTATTCGACGCACGTCGTTCGCGGCGCGGAGCACTGGGTGAAGGTGCCCGACGGGCTCGACGACGTGCAGGTGGTCTCGCTCATTCTCAACTACGTGACGGCATTTCAGATGATCCACCGCGAGGCGAAGCTGACGCGCGGGCAGTGGGCGCTGGTGAACGCGGCGAACGGCGGCGTGGGTCAGGCGCTGCTCGATCTGCTGAAGGCCGAAGGCATTCACGCAATCGGCGCGGCGTCGGCGGCGCGGCACGAGCTCGTTCGCCGGTATGGAGCGACGCCCATCGAGGGCCGCAGCGCACCGCTCGACGTCGGCGTGCACACGGTGAGACCAGAAGGCGTCGACGCCGCGTTCGATGCCGTCGGAGGCGCCCAGACCGGCGAGTGCGTTCGTTCGACGCGCGCTGGTGGAACGACGGTCTGGTACGGCTTCATGGGCGCGAAGGGCGTTCCCGCGCTGCTGCGCTCTGCCGGAGCGTGCTTTATCGGGTCGCGGCTCACCGGGCGGCGCGGCACGTTCTACGGAATCACCCGGCTCTATCGAAACGACCCCGCGCCGTTTCGCGAAGACCTGCCGAAGCTGTTCGAGCTGCTCGCGCAGAAGCGAATCGCTCCGAAGGTCGCGCTGACGTTGCCGTTGCTCGAGGCCCGCACGGCGAACGAGCGCCTCGAGGCGGGGAACATCGAAGGGAAGATCGTGCTCGTGGCGTGAGCGGCTCAGCGGTGTGCCGCGAAGAACGCAGGCAGCTCGGTCACGCCCACCTCGAGCCACTCGTGCCCCTTGCCGGCCACCGTCACCGTCTTCACCTCGACGCCCTGCCCCACCAGCTTCGCCTCGTACGCGCGCATCGTCGCGATGGGCACGACGGCGTCTGCCTCGCCGTGAAGGAACAGCGTCGGCGGGTGATCGGCGGGCAACGAATCTGGCAGCACACAGAGCGGACCGCCGCACGTCGCCCACGATGCCGAGTGCACCGCGAGCGCCTTGAACCGACCGGGGTACGAGAGCGCCATGCGGCTGGTCATGTAGCCGCCGCTCGAGATACCGCCCGCGTACAGCTTCGTCGCGTCGAGTGGCCCGAACGTGCCCGCGCTCAGGCCGTCGAGCAGCGCGACCATGAAGTGGTGATCGGGCGCGTTGCTCCACATCACCGACCACTGCGGAACGTTCGTGTCCCAATACGTGGTGCCGCCGTAGCGCACCTCGGGCGTCACCACCGCGAAGCCGGCGTCGAGCAACGAGGCGACGGTCGACGTCTGCCAGAAGGCACCGAGAGGGTCGGCGGGCACCGCGCTCCACGACAACTGCGCGCCGTACAGCGAGCCCTGGAACAGGAGCACCGTCGGCCAGCCACCCGCCGGCGCGACCCCAGCCGGGAGGCCGACGTGCACGACGCGCGTGAGCGGCAACGGCTGAGCGACCGCCACCTCGAACGTGCGATGCGCGCAGGACAACCGCTCACCCTCGACGGCACACGGCTGCGCCCCTTCGTCGACGGTCGGCCGCATCGGCGCGCACGCCGCCACCACCACGAGGAGCCACCCAGGCCGCATGATGACGACGTAGCGCAGGTCGCGCGGCTATACCCAGTGCCATGGCGAACCCGCTCGTCTCTGACCGCTTCATCGAGTTTCTGCTCTTCGACGTGCTCGACGCCGAGTCATTGTGCCGACTGCCGTACTTCGCCGATCACTCGAGGGCGACATTCGCGCCCTGGCTCGCCGCCTGCCGCCGCGTCGCGCGCGAGGTGCTGTGGCCGACGTACAAGCCGATGGACGACGCTCCGCCACGGTTCGAGCACGGGCGAGTCTTCGTGCACCCGGCGATGAAGCAGTGCTGGAGAGAGTTGGTCGACCTCGGCGTGTTGTCGGCGTCACGGCCCGCAGCGGTTGGCGGCCAACAACTTCCACTCACCGTCGCCACGCTCTCGCACGCGTACCTCATGGCGGGAAACCTCTCGGCCTACGGCTACGCAGGGCTCACCACCGGCGCGGCCCACCTCATCGAGACCTTCGGCTCCGACGCGGTGAAGTCGATGTTCCTCTCGGCGATGTACGAAGGCCGGTGGACGGGCACGATGGCCCTCACCGAACCGCAGGCCGGCTCGAGCCTCGCCGACGTGAAGTCGACCGCCACGCCGAAGGGCGACCGGTACCTGCTCAAGGGCAGCAAGATCTTCATCTCGGGCGGCGACCAGGACGTCACCGAGAACATCGTGCACCTCGTGCTCGCGCGCATCGACGGGGCGCCAGCCGGCACGAAGGGCATCTCGTTGTTCGCGGTGCCGAAGAAGCGCCTCGAGAACGGCGCGCTCGTCGACAACGACGTCACCGTCGCGGGCGTCATCCACAAGATCGGCTGGAAGGGCCTGCCCAGCCTCGCGCTCTCGTTCGGCGACGACGGCGACTGCCACGGCTGGCTCGTCGGCCCCGCACATCAGGGGCTCAAGTGCATGTTCCAGATGATGAACGAGGCGCGGCTCATGGTGGGCGTGAACGCTGCCGCCACGGCGTCGGTCGCGTTTCACGAGTCGCTCGCCTACGCGCGGGAGCGCAAGCAGGGGCGGCCGCTCGGCGTGACCGACGCGACGACGCCGCCAGTTCCGCTGACCGAGCACCCCGACGCGCGCCGCATGCTGCTGCGCCAGAAGGCCATCGTCGAGGGCAGCCTGGCCATCATCGGGCTCGCGGCGAAGTTCGCCGACCTGTCGGAGCACGCGACCGATGACGAGACGCGCGCCGAGGCGAAGCTGCTGCTCGACCTGCTCACGCCCATCGCCAAGACCTTTCCCGCCGAGAAGGGCTTCGAGGCCAACGCGCTCGCGCTGCAGCTGCACGGCGGCTACGGCTACTCGAGCGAGTACCTGCCCGAGGCGTGGCTGCGAGATCAGAAGCTCAACACCATTCACGAAGGCACCACGACGATTCAGGGGCTCGATCTGCTCGGCCGCAAGGTCGTCGCGGGTGGTGGAGCCGCGTTGATGGCGCTCGACAAGCGCGTGCGCGCGAGCATCGCCGCTGCCGAGGCGGCGGGGCTGTCGTTCGCGAAGACGCTCTCGACGGCGATGGACGAGCTGGTGCGCGTGACGGCAGTGCTCGGTGGGCGCGGTGCGGCGGGAGACGTGCTCGGCATGCTCGGGCACTCCGCCGACTTCATGGAGCTGGCCTCGACGGTGGTGATCGGCTGGGCGTGGCTCGAGCTGGCGGTGCGCGCTGCAGGAAAGGCAGACGACTTCTCGAGCGGGCTCGTGCAGGCGGCGAAGTACTGGCTTCTCACCGAGGTGCCGCGCTCCACGCACCTCGCGCACCTGTGTGAGACCAACGAGTCGAGCTTCATCGAGCTGAAAGACACGCAGCTCGACGGCTGAACGAGGAGACCGTGATGCGAATCGTCTTGTTGAGTCTGGTGGCGAGCGTGAGCGGCTGTTTCTGCGTCGACACCTGCCCGCGCGCGAACAACTTCGAGCAGGTGAATCTGGTCACGGAGCCGGCTGCCGACGCGGGCGCGCTCGCGCTCACGTTCACACGAAGCGCGGCCAACCTGCCCGACCCCTACTTCGCTGCCGCCGCGCCCGGGCTGCTCAACGGCGCAGAGCCACCCGATGCGGGCTGGGTCGTTCCAACCGGTGTGGTCTTCACCTCGCCCAACCGCCTCGACGTCTCGCTGCCGCGGCCCGTCGGCGACGCCGTGAAGCTCCGGCTCGGGTTCCCCGATCGGCGCAAGTTCATTCAGTGCTCGCACCCGGGTGCCGACGACTTCTTCCTGCTCGAGGTCGGCTTCGATCGCGCCGCATCGCCCACGTTCAAATGGAGCCAGAGCGTCGACATCGGGCCGATCTGACCACGAGGTGTCGGGCCCACGCGGACGGGCTCCTGACGAGGTGTCGCTCCACGTCCACGTGGCGCGAGGCTGCGCATCCACGAAGCGGCGTTGGCACGAATCGCGCTGGCCGCAATCGGCCCCGCACTCTCGCGCGGCCGCACACCCACAGGGAGCACCTCATGAAACGTCTCGCACTCCTCGTCGTCGTCGCCTCGTTCACTGCGTTCGCCGGAGCACCGACTCAGCCGCCGACCACCAC
>JAEUJR010000031.1 GCA_016793585.1 Archangium sp. | reverse complement strand
TGGGTACGCCCATGGCTTCGTCTTCCTTTCGACAACTTCAGTTCTTCAGCTTGATGTCCTTCAACTTCAACAGCCGGACATCGATGTCTTTCTTCTCGGAGTGACCGCAGTCCTTCTCGTTCAAGTCCTGCCCGCAGGTGGAGCAGAGCCCTTTGCAGTCCTCCCGACACAACACAGTCACCGGGAGCGCCAGCAATACCTGTTCACGTACGATCGGGTCCAGATCGATCGTCTTTCCATCGAACGGTTCTGCATCGACCTCGTCGAGCTCGAAGCTGGCGGCCACCTCGGCCTGCTCGTCGTCGTCCTTCTTCTGCCGGCGCTTTCGCGAGGGCTTGAGGTCTTCTTCGTCGTCTTCTTCGACCTTCGGCGCCTCACGAATCATCCGCAGCGAGAACGAGACCGGCACGTCGAGCGGCACGTCTTTGGTGCAGCGCCGGCAGGGCCCCGTCACCTTCGCCTCGAAGCCACCGTTCAGGTGCACCTGCCCGCTCACCTTGCGAAACGACGCGTCGAGCGGCCCTGCACTCACGAACTTGAAGCCCTCGCTCTCGGCAAGCGCCTGCTCGAGCACCTTGCGCTCGATGGGCTGGCTCAGCTCGAGGCCAGGCTCTTGAATTTCCTCAATCTTTACGAGCATTTGCAGTCAGACCGGCAAAGGGCCGCGGAACCTACATGTCACGGGTTCGAGAGTCAAACCAGCGTGACGCCCGAGGCGCGAGATTTCTGGTAAGGGCGCCTGCGTGCGCCTGGTGGGGATCGTCACGACGGTGGTGGTGCTGCTCTCGGCGCAGGGAGCGCTCGCTCAAGTCGCTCCAAAGAACGACGCCCTGACGAAAGGCCAGCAGCAGGTCGACGAGGGCGACTTCGAAGACGCGGTGAAGACGCTGCAGGCTGGCCTCGACGCGCCCGATCTCTCAGATGAGCAGCTGGCCGAGATCTACCGGCTGCTCGGGCTCGCGAACCTGTACCTCGGCAACGAAGACAAGGCCCGCGACGCCTTCGAAAAGCTGCTGCAGGCGCGGCCTGACTACGAGCTGCCCAAGGCGACGCCGCCGAAGATCCGCACGCTGTACGCGCGCATCAAAGACGACATTCGCAAACGCCGCGTGCGCCCGGTGACGCTGACGGTCGCGGGGGTTCCCGAGCAGATGCCGGGCCTGGCCGTCACCGTGGAGTCGCGCATCGACGACATGGCGCTCGGCGCGAAGGCGAAGCTCTTCTATCGGCGCTCGGGCGCGCAGAACTACAGCTCGATCGACTTCCTTCGAGATCGCACCGATCGCAGCGTGTACCGCGTGACGATTCCCGCGTTCGAGCTGCCCGAAGAGTCGGCCGCGTACGATCTCGAGTACTACGTCGAGGTGGCAGACGCGGCGCAGCGCCGGCTCGCGGGCCGTGGAGACCCCTTCACCCCGCTCACCTTCCGCGTGAACGCCAGGGTCGTCACCGAAGAGACCGAGAAGCCAAAGGCCTGGTACCAGAACCCATGGGTGTGGGTCGGCATCGGGGCGGGCGCAGCGGCGGTGACGACGGGCGCGGTGATTCTCGCCACCCAGAAGCCCACTGGCACGCTGCCCATCACGATTCAGATCGAGGGCATGCCGTGAAGCGCGCCCTGCTCGTCATGGCCGGGGTGCTGACCGCGTGTGGCGCTCCGCCCGCCGAGGGCGGCTTCGATCTCGATCTCGTCGTCTCTCGTGGCCTGCTCGACACCATCTCGGCGTTCCAGGTCGCGCTCGTCACCAACGTCTCGACGATCGAAGGCGGCGACTGCACGGTCATTCGCCAGAAGTGCATCAAGGATCAGGTGCCCGCGAACCGCTTCGTGCAGCTGCGCAACGCAGCCACCAACAAGACCCAGGCGGCGATGGTGTTTCCCATCAACCTGACCGCGGGCACCCCGAACACGCAGGATCTCTCGCTCACCGAAGTGCCACCGGGGCGCGACTACGGCCTCATCATCGAGGCCATCTCGAAAGACGGAACGAAGCTGGCCGGCTCGGAGTGCAACCTGTTGCCGCCCGTGACTGCTGGCGCGAACCCGCGCGTGTTGCTGCGAATTCAGCAGTACTCACCCGCGAAGATGTGCGACCCGCGGCTGGTGCCCTGAGTCACTTCGTCAGCTTCTGAACCTTCGCGGCGATCTTCGCGATCACGCCTTCGATCTTCTTTCGATCGCCCGCGTTCAAGTTGATGAACGAGACGCCCATGCCGAAGTCCTTGGCGGTGACGATCTCGCCTTCGCAGACGACCTCGATCGGCTCTCCGGGCAGCTCGAACTTCAGCGCGACACGGCTGCCGACCGGCAGAGGAATCGTCTGGGTGAAGTACGCGCCGCCGACGCTGAGGTTCGAGGCCCGCTGGAAGTACAGCTCGCCGTCACGCGACGCCTCGATCCACAGATCGACGGGAACGCGCTCTTCCTTCCGTTTCTCTTTGCCGGTCGCCATGCGCGCGCCGCTTATGCCACGGAGGCAGTTGGGTTAGGAAGCTGCGCATGTCGCGCATCCTCATCGTCGAAGACGAGCAGGACCTCGCGTCGCTGCTCGAATACAACCTGAAGCAGGAAGGCTTCGAGACCGA
>JAEUJR010000027.1 GCA_016793585.1 Archangium sp. | reverse complement strand
GAAGGTCGTGCACTGCGGCACCTGCGCCGCCATGCCTCCGAGCGAACGTTCGATCTCACGCACCGACTCGGTGTGCTGATCGAGGCGCCGCTTGTCGTCGGCCGACAGCTTCGGCCCCAGCTCGGCGAGCTCGGCCTTCACCACGTCGAGCGCCGACTGACGCATGCGCAACCGGCGCAGCGCCGCGTCACGGGCTGCGGGATCGATGCCGGCGAAGATGCGCGTGTACGCCGCGAGGGGATCGGTCTCGGGCGGAATCGGGCTCTGCATGCCCACCGGCCCGCGGTGCGAGTGCTGATTCCAGATGTTGTTGGCGCGATCGCCGACGCGGAAGTTGAAGTGCGTGAAGCGCACGTTCGGGTTCGCGGTCTGCACCCGCTCGCCGATCACGCGATCGATGCTGGGCCCGAGCACGTAGCCGATGGTCTCGCCGGGAGCTCCGCCGATGGGGAACGAACCGGAGCCGGACTTCCACGGCGCCAACGCGGAGCCACCCTGCTGATGGCCGTCGGCGCGCTGACCCGACGGCAGGCGGTAGTGGTACTTGTCGATGCCCTCGACGAACAACATGTCGGCGCGCTGCGGCTCGTACGGCGCCAGGAACTCGTCGAGCACGAAGCCCGTCTCGCTCTTCGTCGAGAACCGCCGCGCTTCCTGATCTCCGTTGGCCGTGAAGACCCAGATCACCCGGCGCGGAGGCGTCGTCGCCTGGGCACGCGCCACGCGGGGCAGCAACGACTCGAGGAAGGGCAGGGCGACCGTCACGCCGCCGGCCTTCAGCAAGCGTCGGCGAGAGAAGTCACTCATGGCGTGGCTCCGGGCTTGAAGAGGAAGTCGTCAGTCTGGGTGAGGGCGACGAAGAGCTCACGAACGTTCCACTGCGAGTCCTTGAACTTCTCGAGCGCGCGCTGGCGGCTGCAGAGGTCGAGCTCTTCTTCTTTGCGCCCGTGGCTGAAGCGGAAGAGCTGCGTCACCATGCACTCGCGCGCTTCGTCGCTGTTGGCGAGCTTCGTCATCAGCTCGGCGCCGCTGAGCACCTCGCCGTCGGCGTCGCGAGTGCCCACGATCGAGCCCGTCGTCTTCACCGGGCGGCCGTTCTCCATGGTGCGCTCCCGGCCAATCGCGTCGACGTTCTCGAACGGTTCGCCAAGCGGGTCGAGCATGGCGTGGCAGCCGTTGCAGCTGGGGTTGGTGCGATGCTGCGCGAGGCGATCGGCCTGGCTGAACTCGCCGGTGATGGCACCGAGGTTGAGCGGCACGTTGTCGGGGGGCGCGGGCACCGTCTGGCAGAACAGCTGCGTCCGAACGCGCAGGCCGCGGTTCACGATGCTGCTGCGGCTCTGCTTGTCGTGGCTCACGAGCGCAGCCGAGCTCATGAAGAGCCCCCCGCGCTTGCCCGAGGTGAAGCTGGTGCGCTGCCAGGCGGTGCCGCTGATGCCCGTCATGCCGTAGTGGCGCGCGAGGTCGCCGTTCACGAAGGTGACGGGCGAGGTCATCAGCGTCTCGAACCTGCCGTCGCCGTCGAGCACCGCCGCCTTCACGAACTGGTGCGCCTCTTCCCGCAGCAGGCCCGCGAGGCTCGGCGAGAGGCCGGGGAACACGGCGGCGTCGCGCTTCAGATCGAGCTCGTCGATGTCCATCCACTGCTCGAAGAAGTTGAAGACGCGGTCGGCCTTGGGGTCGGTCAGCATGCGGCGGGCTTCACGCTCGACGTCGGCGGCGGTGGCGAGGCGGCCCGTGCGCGCGGCCTCGAGCAGCGCGTCGTCAGGGCCCGACTGCCAGAAGAGGAACGAGAGCCGCGAGGCGAGCTCGTACGCGCCGAGCGGGCGAACGCCGGGCACGTCGGCGTCGAGCTCGAGGCGATAGAGGAACTTCGGCGCCTGGAGCAGCGCGCCGACGACCCACTCCATGCCCGTGCGAAAGTCGGCGCCCATCGCACCCGCGCGCCACACGCCGACGTAGCGATCGACATCGGCGACGGGCGCTGGCCGGCGGTACGCGCGCAGCAGCAGCTTCTCGATCGTCTGGCGCGCACAGGCTTCACCCTGCGAGGTGGGGCAGGTGACGAGCCGGGGCAGGTTGGCGGTGCTGGTGACCTGCGTTGCGACGGTCTCGGCCGCGTCCTGGTACTTCTGCATCATCACCGGCTTCACATCGAGAAAGCGGGCGCCATTGCGAAAGCCCAGCGACGCGGAGTCGGTGATGAAGCCCGCCGTCACCTGCTGCGCGAGCGTGGCGTTGCCGAAGAGATCTTCGATCGCGTGCTGGTATTCCTCGTGCGACAGCCGCCGCATCGGAGCGCTGCCCGGCGTCGGGCTCGGCGTGCACGCGGTCACGATCGGCTTCGGCTGCTCGGGCGTCGCCGGCTTCGCGACAGGCAACCCCGTGGTGGGATCGACGCCGACCGGCCCTTCGACCCGCGGCCCCATGATCGAGCCTTCACACCCGAGGAGGACGACGAGCGCTGCCGCGAGCTGGAACCGGGTCATGGCGCGGGGAGCCAGAGCGAAGCGTGTGCCACGTCAAGACGGCTTCAACCGACTGATCTCGCTCGGGTGCTTGCGGAGAAGTGCGAGCACTGGAGTGAACACTGTGAACGGCGAATGAGGTGTGAACCCTCCAGTCAACCGTTTGGAAAACCTCAGCCTTTGGCCTTCTTCTTCTTGGGGGCCGCGTCGGCGACCTCGTCAGATTTCGGCGAGCGGTGAGGTGGCTTGCGATCGTCTTCGGCGGGCGGGGCGGCGGGCGCGGGCGCCGCGGGCATCGCACCCGAGCGGGCGAGCGAGGCCTTGAGGGCCTCCATGAGATCGACGACCTTGGCCTGCGGCGCAGCGACGGGGGTGAGATCGACCGACTCGCCCTTCACCTTGCGATCGAGCATGTCCTTCAGGCGCTCTCGGTACTCGTCCTTGTACTGGTTGATGTCGAAGGTCGGCTTGGCGAGCGAGGTGATGAACTGGCGCGCGAGCCCGAGCTCGGCGTCGCTGATCTTCGCGTCGGGAACGGGAATCTCGGACAGCGGCTTCACCTCGTCGGCGTAGCGCAGGTACTGCATGATCAGCGCGTTGCCCATGGCGCGAATCAGCAGCAGGTGCATCTTGCCGCGCGCGACGTACTTGGCGATGGCCGCGTGCTTCATGTCTTCGAGGCCGCGCACGAGCAACGCGTAGGCGCGCTCGGCGCCCTTCTCGGGAGCGAGGTACGAGCCCGACTCGAAGTAGAGCGGGTCGACGGCCGAGAGCGGCACGAACTCGGTGATGTCCATCGAGCGGGAGCTGGTGAGCTCGAGCTTCTCGAGCTCCTCCTCGTCGATGATCAGGTACTGATCCTTCGCGTACTCGTAGCCCTTGACGATCTTCTCGCGGGGCACCGCCTCGCCCGTCTCGGGGTCGATCATCTGCTGCTTGAGGCGAATCTTCTTCTCCGCGTGCAGCTGATTGAACGAGATCTTCCCCGACGAATCGTTCGCCGAGTAGAGCTTCACGGGGATGTTGACGAGACCGAAGCTGATGGTTCCTGAACCGCTTGCGCGAGCCGCCATGGTGGAGCGGGAAGCT
>JAEUJR010001190.1 GCA_016793585.1 Archangium sp. | reverse complement strand
TGGTCGAGGCTGGCCACCTGCATGTCCTTCGTCCACCACGTCGCGGCGTGCGGCTTCATCGCCGTGGTGATGAACGCCGAGTCCGACGCGTACGCGAGCAGCGCCTGATGCAGCGCGACCGAGTCGGGCAGCCGGTGCTTGGCCTTGAACCACACGCAGCGCTCGGGAGGTCGGGGCACGGGATGAAACGGGTCGTCGTCTTCCACCATGCGCGACTCGATGGGCCGCTCGGCCAGCGCCCACGCCTTCATCTTCTCGGGCAGCGAAGCGCCGTGGCGGGCGAAGCGCTCCTGGTCGGTGGGCAGCGACTCGGGCGGCGGCACCTTCGGCATCTCGTCCTGGTGCGAGAACCCGTCCTCCGACTTCTGGAACGAGGCCGCGAGGTTGAAGATGGGCTCGCCGTGCTGAATCGCGACGACCCGGCGCGTGGTGAAGCTCGAGCCGTCACGAATGCGGTCGACGTTGTAGACGATGGGCGCTTTCACATCGCCGGGCCGCAGGAAGTACGCGTGCAGTGAGTGCACCGGCCGTTCGTCGGCCACCGTGCGCATCGCCGCGGTGATGGCCTGGCCGAGCACCTGGCCGCCGAAGACGACGCCCCAGCCGAGGTCCTGGCTCTGCCCTCGGTAGAGGTTCTCTTCGAGCTTCTCCAGCGACAGCAGCGAGACCAACTCATCGAGGATGGACGGCATGGCCCGCCCATACGCGAGGCCTCAAGGTTCGCAACTGCGCGGAAGTGCACGGGCTTCTGAGCCTCGACAGAAATCGACGCAGGCCACTTCCCACTTTTCGGGCCGGCGCCGGTCTTGCGCGTCGAACGGGAGCGGCCGGCTCCTTGCCGTGGAAGAGGCCCATGCGGAATCGACTGACGTGGATGTTGATGGCGATGGTGGCGGTGAGCGCGTGTCTCAAGCCGCCTGAAGAGATGACGAAGCCCGATGGTGGCACCGCGGTGGACGCGGGTGCCGCAGCGCTCGCGACGCTCGAGCTGAGCCCTGCGACGTTGACGGTGCCGCTCGGCGCGAGCGCGCCGCTCAAGGTGACGTTCATTCAGCCTGATGGCACGGCGACGGACGTGACGGCGACGGCCGAGGTGCGCGGCGAGCCCGAAGGGGTGGTGACGCTCTCGCCGGGTCGGGTGCGCGCGGTGGCGGCTGGCGCGGTGATGCTCATCGCGAAGGCGAACGGCGTCGAGGCGCGCGCGTCGGTGACGGTGCCCGCGGCGCAGGTGCAGTCCCTCGACGTGACGGTGAACGAGGCGAGCGTGGTGAAGGGCGTGCTCGTCGAGGCGAGCGCGCTGGCGAACCTCACCGATGGCTCGAAGCTCGACGTGACCCAGACGGCGCAGTGGAGCGTCGAGAACCCGCAAGACGTCGCCGCGGTGTTGCAGCTCACGGGGCCGGGCAGGGCGCTCGCGAAGTCGGCGGGCTCGGCGCGCCTCAAGGCGACGGTGGGTGCGCTCACGGGCCTCGCCGACGTGACGGTGCGTGACGCGCGGTTGATGTCGTTGCTGGTGTCGCCGGGCATGGCGTCGGTGCCGGTGAACGGCGCGCTGCAGCTCTCGGCCATGGGCCACTTCTCCGATGGCAGCGACAGCGACCTGACCCGCGCGGTGGCGTGGAACTCGAGCGCGGTGACGTTCACGGTCGACGCGTCGGGGTTGGCGGTCGCGAAGTCGGCGGGCGCGGCCACGCTCACCGCTTCGCTCGATGGGCAGGAGTCGACGGCCGTGCTGACGGCGGTCGACACGGCTCCGACGCAGCTCACGTTCATGCCGGGCTCGCTCACGCTGGGCCTTCGTGCGACCGCGTCGCTGCGCGTGGTGGCGACGTTCGCAGACGGCTCGACCTCTGATGTCACGTCGCAGTCGACGTTCTCGTCCTCTGTGCCGGCCATCGCGGCGGTCTCGTCGAGCGGCGTTCGTGGCGTGGTGTCAGGGCTCTCGGCTGGCAGCGCGAGCGTCGTCGCGTGGTTCGGTTCGCGCTCGGTCAGCGCGCCAGTCACCGTCACCGCCGCGGCGCTCTCGGCCATCGAGCTCACGCCGCCCGCCGTCACCATCTCGGGCAACGGCGTCGTCTCGGTTCGGGCGCGCGCGACCTACGCCGATGGCTCGCAGTCGGACGTGACGGAGCAGGCGCTCTGGTCGTCTGACGACGCGAACATCGCGCCGGTCTCGAACGTGGCCGGCGCGCGAGGGCAGGTGCGTGGTCTCGGCGGCGGCTCCACCGTCATTCGGGCGGCGCTCGGGTCGATTCGTGCGCAGGCCGACGTGACGGTGCAGGCCGCGACGCTGATGTCGCTCGACGTCTCGCCGGCGATGGTGAGCGTCGAAGCGGGCCGCACCACCAACCTGCGCGCGGTGGCCTGGTTCTCTGACAACACCACGCGAGACGTCACGCAGCAGGCGACGTGGGCGAGCCTCACGCCGATGGTGGCGACGGTGACGAGCTCGGGCACGACCCGCGGCCTCGTGCGCGGCCTGTCGAACGGCGTCACCACGATTCAGGTCTCGTTCCAGGGGCAGCTGTCGAGCAGCACGGTGAACGTGGCGCCGCCGACGTTGATGCAGCTGTCCATCAGCCCTGGCGCGATGACCGTTCCGCTCGGGTTGCCCGCGGGCTTCGAGGCGACCGCGGCGTACTCCGATGGCACCGCGTTCCCCGTGACCGACCAGGTGCAGTGGACGTCGTCGAACCCGGCCGTCGCCGAGGTGCTCATGTCGCAGGGCTACGCGTACCTCGACAGCAAGCAGGCCGGCACGGTCGTCATCACCGCGACGATGATGGGCGTGGCTCCTGCGCGCGCGACCGTCACCATCACCTCGGCGACGTTGAGCCGCATCGACGTGACGCCTGCGAGACCCTTCCTTCCCGTCGGCGCGTACGTCGAGCTCAACGCCTCGGGCATCTACAGCGACCTCACCACGCAGTACCTCCGCTACGCCGTGTCGTGGACGTCGTCGGACCCCTCGGTCGCGACCGTCGGCAACGGCCAGCAGGACAAGGGCTTCGTCACCGCGCTGCGTGCGGGCACCACCACCATCACCGCGACGTACAACGGGGTCTCGGCCACCACCGTGCTGACGGTGACCTCGGCGACGCTCACGCAGATTCAGGTGACGCCGTTCGCGCCGCGGCTGCCCATCGGCTTCGACACGTACCTGCGCGCAACCGGCGTCTATAGCGACAACACCACGCGCGACCTCACGTACCTCGTCTCGTGGACCTCGAGCGCCCCCGACATCGCGACGGTGGGCACGTACGCGTACCTGCAGCCGCTGCAGCCGGGCTCGGCCACCATCACCGCCACGCTCAACGGCACGCAGGGCACGACGGTGGTGACGGTGACGAACGCGACGCTCACCAGCATCGTGCTCGGCAACCCGTCGACGATGCCGCTCGCCGTGCAGGAGGAGCGCAAGCTGACCGCGCGCGGCACCTTCTCCGACGGGCAGATGATGGACGTGACGCCCTACGTGACGTGGCTGTCGAGCGCGCAGCAGGTGGCGTCGGTGAGCAACGCGTGGCCCAACAACGGCGAGGTGAAGGGGCTGTCGCCGGGCATGGCCACCCTCACGGCGGTGCGCGGCGCGGTGTCAGCCACGGGAAACGTCGTGGTGCAGTAGAACGCTCGCTCCTTCGTGACGAACGACGCGCTCGCTCAGCTCTACACCCGGTACGGCGCGCTCGTGTTCAGGCGCTGCCGGGTGCTGCTCGGAGGCGACGCCGATGCCAACGATGCGCTGCAGGAGACGTTCATGCGAGTGCAGCGCTACCCGCCGAACGACGTGAAGGCGATGTTGCCCTGGCTGTACGGCATCGCCTCGCGGGTCTGCTTCGACCAGCTCGCGCAGCGCAAACGCGCGGGTGGCTTCCTCGGCCGCCTCTCAGACGTGTTCAGCGGCACGACGGGAGAATCGACGGAGACGAAGCTGTGTCTGGGCTCGGAGCTGCTGCGCCTCGACGAGACCACGCGCGAGATGGCGCTGCTGCACTGGCTCGATGGCCTGACACAGGAAGAGGTCGCCACGAAGACGGGGTACTCGCGCAAGACGGTGGGCGTGAAGTTGAAGGACGCAGAGACGCAGCTGCGGGTCGCCTTCGGAGGAGCTGCTTCATGACGTTGCCGACACTGCCAGCTCGAGGCGACGGGTGCCCGCCAGCGGTCGAGCTCGAACGGGCGGCGACGGGAGAAGCGGTGCCCGAGGTGGTGGCGCACCTGCCGACCTGTGAGACGTGCCGCTCGTACGTCGAGCGGTTGCAGGTCGAGACCCAGGCGTTCGTGAACGCTCGACCCGCGGAGCGCTTCGTCACGCAGCTGCAGCGTCGCAAGCCTTCGCGCAGGCCCTTCGTCCTTCTCGCAGTCGCGCTCGCCGCAGCCATCGCGTTGCTGGTGGTCTTCCCCGGCAGGTCGTCGCCGGTGCTCTTCAAGGGCTCATTGCTCTCCATCTCTCTGAAACGCGGAGACGTGGTGAGCCCGCTGCGTGAAGGCGACACCCTGCGCGAAGGTGATGCCCTGCGCTTCTCGGTCAAGACGGAACGGCCGGGGAACGCCGTGGTGCTCAATCGTGATGGCCGTGGGAAGGTCACCGTCGTCGCGCCCTTCAACGCGACGGCCGCGCAGGTGGTGAAGGAGG
The DNA here is from genome assembly GCA_016793585.1 of Archangium sp. The sequence goes on along the minus strand of JAEUJR010001190.1, from coordinate 14,174 downwards.
GCACGACGGTGCTCGACGACTCCGCGGTGCTCGACGCGGCGACGGGCCGCGAGACGTTCGTGGCCGTGTTCTCCGAGAAGCCGTTCGAGGTGGCGCCGCTCGTGGGGCAGCTCGAGGCAGGGCAGCGCGTCACCTGCTCCGGGTGCGTCGTCGACGTGGCATCGTTCGACAAGCCGTGATGCGTCTCTTCCTCTCGATGCTCCTCGTCTCGTGTTCCGCGTTCGCGGCCGAGCCGGTGCGCGTCGTGGTGAGCCTGGGCAGCAACTACGGCCGGCCCGACGACGTGGTGTTGCAGCACGCAGAAGACGACGCGGTTCGGGTTCGTGACGTCTTCGTCGAGCTCGGTGGTGTCGAGGCGAGCCGCGCGGTGGTGCTCAAACGGCCGAACGCGACGCAGGTGCGGGAGAAGTTCGCCGAGGTGACGGGCCGCATCGCCGAGCTCGAGGCATCGGGTCGCCAGGTGCAGCTCTTCGTCTTCGCGACCTCGCACGGGAGGAATGGCGCGCTGCAGCTGACGGGCTCCGACTTGCCCGTGTCTGAGCTGCGAGACCTCGCGCGCAAGACGGGCGCGGCGCTGCGCGTCGTCATCGTCGATGCGTGTGAAGCGGGGCTGCGGCTCAAGGGCGCGAAGAAGGGGCCCGCCTACGAACTCGCGCTGGCGAAGCCCGAAATCGCCGGAGACGTCTTCATCTCGTCGAGCGGCGCGCACGAATCGGCGCAGGAGTGGGAAGCGCTCTCGGGTTCGCTCTTCACGCATCACCTGCTCGCGGCGCTGCGTGGTGACGCCGACGCGAACGACGACGGCCGCGTCTCGCTCATGGAGGCGTACGGCTATGCCGAGCGACGCACCGTGGCCGAGAGCATCGACGTGGGCCAGCACCCGCAGTTCGAGGTGGGCCTCGCCGGCACGATGGAGGTCGCGCTCACCACGCCGTCGAGCAGCCGCGCGCGCGTCGTCTTCGAAGAGCTGCTCGAGGGCCGCTTCGTGCTCGCGAGCCAGCCGTCGCCCGACATCGTCGTCGAGGTGAACAAGGCGAAGGGCCGGGCGCTGTCGATCGCCGTGCCGCCAGGTCGCTACGTGATTCGCCAGACGCGCGGCTTCTCGCTCGCGCTGCAGGAGGTCGAGCTGCCCTTCGGTGGCGCGGCCAACATCGAGGCTCGGCGCTTCGTCACACGCGACTTCGGAGAGGTGGCGTTGAAAGGCGGCGTGGTCGAGTTTCATCCCCACGCGCTGAAGCTGACGGGTGGCGTGCTGAGCGCGCCCATCGCCGACACGCCGCTCCGGTGGGCGGTGGGGCTGTCGTATCGCCTCGCGCTCGGAGGCTTCTGGCTCGGCGCTGCGGTCGCCTGGGGAACGACGCCGTTCGCCGCCGATGGACTCGTCGTGACCGACCATCGCTTCACAGGCCGACTCCTGGGTGGAGCGCGGCTGTGGCTCGGGCCCGTCGTCGTGATGCTCGGTGGCGTGCTCGAAGGCTCGCTGCTGCGGCAGAGCTTCGTGCGTGCGCGTGAGGCCGAGATTCGCGCGTCGTACCCCGCGTTGCCGGTTCGTGTGACGGGTGGTGTCGCGGTCGGTCCACAGGTGGGCGTCGAAGTGCCGCTCGTGGGGCCGCTCTTCTTCACCTGCGCGCTCACGGGCGTCGTGCGCTCCTTGCCAGTCGAAGGCGCTCCGTCGTGGTCGGTCGGTGGCGACCTCGAAGCGGGCCTCGGAGTCCGACTGTGAAGCGCGCGCTCCTGCTGTTGCTGTGCTCGTGCGTGCCCGGCGCGGTGGGGCCGAAGTTTCGCGGAGCCCCGCTCTTCACCGTGCAGGGCCAGCTCGTCACCAACGGCGCGATTCCCTCGGTGCCGTTGCGGCTCGCCGTCGCCTGGTACCCCGACGAACAATCGAGCACCGCGCCGCGCGCCATCGTCACGCAAGACATCGCGTACCAGGGCAGCTTCCCGCTGAACTACTCGTTCAGCTTCTTCTCGGTGCCGCCACCGGGCGTGCTCATCGACTACCGCAACGGAGACGAGGTCACCCGCGCGGCCTTCGGCGTGTTGCTCGCGTACGAAGACGTGAACGGAAATGGCCAGCTCGACTCCATCGCCTCGGGAGGCAGCGCCATCGACCGCGTGCTCGGGACGAGCGTCGGTGACACGTACAACGGCAACCCGGCGCCGAAGCCGGTGTGGGTCGCATACGTCGAAGGCACTCCCGGCAAACGCTGGGTCGGCTACTCGCCCGGCTACAACCTCTGGAGCGCGAACGCCGTCATTCCCGAGACGACGAGCGTGCCCATCGAGCTTGGGGCGACGAGCGAGCTCAACTTCTTCGTGTGCGAGGAGTTCATCTCGGGCTCGGGCTACGGCTACGACCTGCCCTGCAACATCGCTCCGACTGGTGGTGTGCGCGTCATTGGCAACGTCTATCGGCAGAATGGCGTGCCGGGCGTGTCGCTGCGCATCACCGACGGCGTGAGCGTGCTGCCTGCGGTTCGGGCCGAGCTCAACGGAGCGATGATTCCATTCGACGCAGCGTCAGGGCTCTTCACCGCCTCGGGCACCGTGGCCGTCGTCACGCCGGGGCTCAACGTGGTGCGCGTCACGCCTCCGGGACGGCCGTCGTTCGACTTCTCCATCGAAGCGCCGGGCGAGTTCACGCTGCAGTCTCCGCGCGAAGGGGCTCGCATGCTGAAGAGCGGCGCCATCACCGCGGAGTGGACGCCGTCGGCGCGCGCGTCGTTCTACCAGGTGCAGGCGTACGCCGTGACGCCACCCAACGAGGGCACCGCGCCTCTCATCGTGAGCGACTTCGGTGAAAGGCTCTTCTCGGCGCGCGTGACCGGGCTGAAGCGGGCCGACACGCACGAGGTGCTGGTGAGCGCGTTCTCACGCAACTACCTCGCGCACGGCCGCGGTGGCTCACTCGTGAACGTCTCGACGAGCCGAAGCGAGTACGTCGACGTGTTGCCTGATGACATCGGTCCCTGGCTCGAGGGCTCGGTCTCGTTCAGCACCTATCAAGGGCAGTCGGGTGGCTCGGCGTACGTGCAGGCGTTCGATGGGCTGAGCCTGCTCGACGGCGCACTCGTCACGGTCGCCGGAGAGCCGCTGCCCTGGGACGCGCGCAACCAACAGTACGGAGGCGTCGCGCAGGTGATGCCGGGTGACACGGTGACGCTCGGGCTCACCGCGCCGGGCAAATCACGCAAGACCTTCCCCGTGACGCTGCCGGGCGAGTTCACGCTCACCGCGCCGCCGCTGACGCACCCGACGCGCACCCCGCTCACGCTGACGTGGACTCGTGCGCCCGACGCGACCGACTACCGTGTGTACGTCGCCGACTCGACCGGCCGACAGCTGCACTTCGAGTTCGTGCTCGAGAACACCGCGACGGTGCCTGCGCTCGACGTCGTTGGGGCCATCTCCATCACCGTCGCCGCGGGCCGGGTCGACAGCACGCGCCACCTCGTCGGCCTCGTGCAGCACTCCGTCGACGTCACGCTCACGCCCTGAACTTCAGGTGAGCTGCCAGAGGTCGAACGCGAAGGCCTTTCGTTTGTCGCTCGCGCTCGCGTCTGGGCGCTGGGGCACGCAGATGACGCCGCCGCCCGCGGTGAGGTTCGTGCCCTCGACCCTGTTCTTCTTTGCGATGAGCTCGGCCTCGGACGTCCACACCGACAGCGAGTCTCCGAGCGTCACGACGTGCTCGCCATCGGTGGTCACGGTGATCGACGTCGGCCCCAGCTTCTGCTCGGAGCGCTTCTTCCCATCGGCATCGAACACCCCGAGGAAGTTGTTGAAGCTACCCGTGGCACGGAAGAGTCGCTCGCCGATGCGAGCCGGCGGTTCGGACCCGCCGAGGCCCGAGGTGGGTCTCGTCGTCGCCTCGGCGCCGCTCCATCGCAGCTCCATCATCGGCACGTCGTTGCCGAGAAAGGTGACGAGCACGCCTGCGTCGTCTCCGAAGGCGGCCTGCGGCTTGTGAGGCAACTCGACGGTGGCGTCCTCTCTCGGCTCCAGCGGCTTCGTGAGGTCGAACACCTTCAGGTTCTTGTCGGCGCGCGTCGAGAGCACGAGCCGTCGGCCGCTCGTGACCAACGCGGGCGACTTCGAGTCCGAGACGAAGGCACCGACGTTCTCGAGCGTCTTCGCGAGGCGGGGAGCGTGCGGGTCAGCGAGGTCGACGACCGCCAGGTCCATCACGGAGCTCTGCTCGGTCACCTTCCGGGCGAGCAGCACGTACAGCGCCTCGTTCGTCGCCACGAACGACCACGCTGCCTTCACGTCACACGCGCCGCGACGCACCGGCTTCTTCGGGTCGCTCAGGTCGTACGCCGCAATGCGCGCCACCGTCGCCTCGGGGAAGGCGGGCAGGTAGTCGTCGCTCACCTTCGTCTCGAGCAGGTACAGCGTGCGCTGGCCGTTCTTCGTCACCACGTGGCCCAGTCGGTTGGGCTGCTCGATGGTGGCCACCTTCTTCAGCGCCGGCTTCGTCGTCTTCACTTTCGTCACGGGTTCCTCGTTGCGACGGCAAGAACACCCACGTGTCCGTGCCGTCGTGGAGCATGACCTTCCGTCGAACGGAGTCGTACAGCATCGCGCCGCTTCTGGGACTGCGCTGCGGCTGACGATGCGTGAACGTCATTCCGTCGAACTCCCAGGTCTGTGGCGTGCGAGTCGCGTCGAGGAAGTGGACGACGGCTACGCCTCGCGAGACGTCGAAGGCCGTGTTCGCCTGCAGGGCCGGCTGGGGCCAACTGCCCACCAGCGGCTGTGTGCTCCACATCGCACCGTCGAACTGCGCCCGGTCGAGGCCCGTTCGCGACGGTGCGAGCACCGTCAGCTTCGCCGCGACGGCGTCGAAGAACTGCAGGGGCGACCTGCAGCTCGGCGGGCGAGAGCGCGTCGACCCGTGTCGTGCACCGACAGGCCGGCGCGCTGAGCGAGACCACCACCGCGAACCACCACCTTGCTCTCATTGGCGCTCAGGGTCTCACGAAGGCCCGTCGATTTCGCGAGCAGTGCCCACCGCTCAGGCGCAAGGTGCGCGAACGGGGAGGTTCCACATGTTCGCTGTCGCTGGAGCGTCAGGTCGGGTTGGAGCGAAGACCGCCGAGGCCTTGTTGCGTCGCGGGCAGAAGGTGAAAGCGCTCGTTCGTTCTGCCGAGAAGGGCGAGGCGCTGTCGCATCGGCACGCCGAGGTCGCCGTGGTCGACCTGCTCGACACCGACGCGCTGACGAAGGCGCTCACCGGCTTGTCCGGAGCCTTCTTTCTCGTGCCCACGCCGCCACCCGAGCGCGACTACCTCGAGGCCGCCGACGCCATGGTGCACTCGTTCGTCACCGCCACGAAGCGCGCGAAGCTGGCGAGCGTCGTGTTGCTCTCGTCGGTCGGCGCGCAGCACCCGTCAGGCACCGGCCCCATCGTCGCGCTGCATCGCGCCGAGAAGGCCTTCGCCGGCATCGCGAAGTCCGTCACCTTCCTGCGCGCGGCCGAGCCGCTCGAGGCCTGGGGCCCGCTGCTGCTCGACGCGCTCGACACCGGCAAGCTCTCGTTCGCGGGCAACCTGCACTCGCCGTTTCCGCAGATCGGCGCGAAGGACGTGGGTGACGCCGCCGCCCTCGCCCTCGAGGAGCACGTCGCAGGCAACCGCTTCGTCGAGGTCGCCGGCGCGCAGAACTGGTCGGTCGAAGACGTCGCGAAGGTGGTGACGTCGTTGCTCAAGACCCCGATTCACCCGGCAGAACTCACCCCCGAGGCCGAGCTCGCCTGGCTCGAGAAGTCGGGGCTGCCGCCAGCCCGCGCTGCGCTGCTCGCCGAACGCACCCGCGCCCACGCCCGGGGCCTGCTGCACTTCGCCCACCCCAGCGAGGTTCGCCGCGGCACCACCCCGCTGTTCGACGCCCTCGCCACGCTGGTGTGAATCCTCCCGACGGCTTCCTGTCTCCTACCGCCCGCTATGGACACTTCGTGGTTGCAGTGGGCAGCTCCCGTCGGCGTCGTCGTCGCGTTCCTGCTCTTCAAGCGCATGGGGCAGGTCAGTCGTGACGACGCCCATCGCATGGTGAAAGAGGGCGCGAAGCTGGTCGACGTGCGCAGCCCCATGGAGTTCTCGAGCGGCCACATTCCAGGCGCCATCAACGTGCCCCTCCAGGAGCTCGGCGCGCAGGCGAAGAAGCTGGGCGCGAAGGACAAGCCCCTCGTCCTCTACTGCGCCAGCGGCACCCGCAGCGCGATGGCCCGCTCGACGCTCAAGGGCATGGGCTTTACCCAGGTGTTCAACCTGGGCTCGATGGGCCGCTGGTAGCTGCCAGCTGCCGCGCGAACGTCTCGGGTGACAGCGACGAAGGGTCGACCAGCGCCTGCTGGAGCAGCTCGTCGAACGGCGCGAGCGACGCGTCGAGGCCCGCGAGGCGCGGTGGGTGTCTGAGCCGCAACGTGAGCCGTTGGTGCACTGCCATCGCGGTGCCGAGGTGGCTCTCGAGAAACGACACGCCCGTCAACCACTCGTGCAGCACCGAGGCCACGAAGCGCACGATCATCGGCGCGGTGCGGCTCCAGGCGAAGGGCACGCCGGCGAGCTCGGGCAGCGCGAAGGCATCGGCGCCCAGGCGCCTGGTCAGCGTCGGAATGATGGCGAGCGTGCCGTCGGCGCGAACGCGAAGTTGATCTCGTCCCAGGCCCACCCACTCGCCGGCCAGCACGTCGGGCGCGGCGGTGCCCCACCAGACCCGTAACGCCCCGAGCAGCTGCAGCGCGTACGAGACGGCGACAGTGGCCGGGAGCGGCGTGGTGGGCAGCAACGCCCCCGCCGCCTCGAGCTCGAGGAACAGCGCGCGGCGAATGCGCACCAGGCCCACGGGCGCGACGAGGGAACCATGGCGTGGCGCGGCGAACGCGTCGGCGGCGGGCGCGTCTTCGGCCCGCATCACCAGCCGGCTCGACTCCTTCACCCTGAACACGCGCGAGGTCGGCCGCTCGGTGACGAGGTCGACGCGCAGGTGCGACTCCTCGGGCAGCGCCGGGCGCTCTCCCGGCAGGGCAGGGCGCAGCTCGCGGCGAACCGACTGCACGTCCATCACCTGCTCGAGCCACTCGAGCCGGTGGCCGCCGCGCTTCTCGGCCCACGCGAGCGCCGCGTCGACGACGACGCCGTCGCCGGGTTCGCGGCCGGGCACGAGCCGAATCCGCTCCACCGCCGGCAGCTGCAGGGCCCAGTCTGGCAGCTCGAAGCCCGGCCCGATGCTCACCGTCAAGGTGCGCACGTTCGCGAAGCCCGGCGTGAGAATCGGCACCCAGTGCTCGGGAATGGCGCCGCGCGGAAGGCCCAGCTCGACGAGCGACGGCAACGCCTCGAGCGGCGGCGGCGGCCCTTCGAGCCACATGGTGAAGGGTGAGGTCGCCCACACCGCCGAGAAGTCGAGCGTGTGCAGCTGACGAACGGCGCGCGACCGCAAGAGCGGAATCACCTCGCGAAACTCACCCGCCACCGAGACGGCGTTCACCGGCCACGTCGCGTCTGCCTCTTCGGCGCGCAATACCCGCATCGACGGCGCGAAGAGCGCCCACGACGGCAGCCCGCGGTCGAGCTCGAGCTCTCGCGCCCACGGCACCAGCGCCGCCCGCAACGGCTCCCGCAGCTCGGCTTCGAGCGCCCGTTGCCGCGGCAGGTCACGCCCTTCGGCCTCGAGCCGCAGCAGCTCTCCCAGCGGGTGTTCACGCTCGAGCAGCACGTCGGCCAGCACCTCTCGCGCGGCCCCGTCTTCGGGCCTCGAGGCGGCGGTGCTGAGCAGCGCTCGTTCTTCCGCGGTGAACGACATCACGCGCGCAGTCTGGCAGCGGGCTCAGAACCTGGCGACGGTGATGGAGTGCGCCGGTGTGGGAAACGCGCGGTCGACGACGCTGGGCCGGCCGCGCAGCTGGTCGAGCTCGCGTTGCAGCACGTCGCGCTCCTCGATGAGCGCGTCGCGGTCACTCTTCGCCGTCGCGGCCACGTTCATTCCGACGACGAGGCCCGAGATGAGCAGCCCGAGGCCTCCGACGCCGACGACGACTGCCGGAATCAGCAGCGAACCGACGAAGCCGCCCACGAGCCCGAGCAGCAGCGCGACGTACGTCACCAGCCCGCCGACGTACGAAAGAATGACGGCGCCCGTCGGCCAGTTCACGTTCACCGCCTTGATGCGCGCGTTGAGCGCGGCGAGGTCGGCCTCGAGCGTGGCTTCACGGGTCGGCGCTTCGGGCACGAGCAGCGGCGGCTCCGACTGCGTCAGCAGGTGCGCCGCGCGCGGGGCCGTCGCCGTGAAAGGGGCCGCGGGCATCGTCGCCAGGGTGAGGTGAAGCAGAACGCCGAGCATGGGTGCCCATCATGTCAGCCTTCGTCGGCTCACGAGTGGTGAAGGAGCGAGAACGTCTGCTGCGCGATGCGCTCCTGCAGGTCGACGTCGAGCGCCCCTTTCCACAGCCGCCGCGAGGGCTGCTGCTCGAAGTCGTAGACGCCACCCGAGGCGAAGTCGCCGGTGAGCAGCCCGACGGCGGCGATGGCCGAACGCTCGGGCGTGCTGGTGTCGGGCAGCAGCGGCGCGACCCACTTCAACACCGACGACCAGGCGAGCCGTTGCACCAGCGGCGCTTCACGGGCGAGCCCGGTACCGGGCATGAGGCCCGGGTCGAGCGTGAGGAACGTCGTCTTCGGGTACCGGCGGGCGAGCGCCGCCGTGCCGGCCATCACCACCAGCTTGCTCGTCGCGTAGCGGTCCTTCGCGCGCTGGGCTGGCGTGGCGCCGTCGGTCTCTCCCCGCGCGAGCGCCGCCACCGAGGTGAAGCGCCCGCCGCGATAGCCGAAGCGGGTCGCCGTCGTGTTCTCGGGGTTGTGCGTGCCGCTGCCGATGTTCATCACGCGGCCACCCTCGAGGCGCGGCAGCAACGCCAGCGTCAGCTCCACCACCGCGAGCCAGTTCACCGCGAACGTCTCTTCGTAACCGTCGACGGTGGGCGCCGCGTCGGTCGCGTGCTGCACGCCGGCGTTGTTCACCAGCGCGAAGAGCGGCTCCTTCCACCCGGCGCCGAAGCGCCGCACCTGCTCGAGCGACGACAGGTCGAGCGCCACCACCCGCGCCGGCCGCCGCAACGTCTTCGCCACCGCTTCACCGCGGCCCACGTCTCGCACCGCCAGCACCACGTCGAAGTCGGTTCGTTCGTCGAGCGCGCGCACCATCGCCGCGCCCAGGCCCTGCGTCGCTCCCGTCACCAGCACCGTTCGTTTCATCTCGAGGCTCCTTGCGTTCTTCCGCGTCATCGCGGCATGGTGAGAAATATGAAGGAAGCTTCAGGTTTACGATTCGCATCTACCCCCGCCCGCCTCACGCGGCGCATTCGGCAGCGAAAACAGCCGGTTCAGGAGCGCTCCCAGGCCACCACCGAGGCCCTGCTCGAGGCCACCCTTCAGGTTCTGGTGCGGCACGGCTACCCCGCGCTCACCACGACGAAGGTGGCCGAACGGGCGGGCGTGTCGGTGGGCACGCTGTACCAGTACTTCCCCGACAAGCGCTCGCTCGTGACGGCGCTGAAGGTTCGCTACTTCGGGCTCATGGTCGACTCGGTGCTCGAGGCGGTGAAGCAGGTCGAACACGCGCCCTTCGACATCTCGGTGCGGCGCATGTTGGCGGCCCTGCTCGCGGTGAAGCGCGAGAACCTCGAGCTGTCGCTGGCGCTGCGCGGGCCGATGGCCGAGTTCGATGGCGCGGGCTTCATGCGCGAAATCTCCCAGGCCTTCGTCGGCGCGGTGGTGCGGTTGCTCGAGCGCTCGATGCCTTCGCTGTTGGACAAGGAGCGGCGGGCGGCGCTCATGGTGGCCGCGCTCAATGGCGCCATCTCGACGGCCGTGTTCGAGGCGCCGGACTGGCTGTCGCAGCCGTGGTTCCTCGACGACCTCGTCGCGCTGGCGGTGGGCTTCGCTCGGCAGGTGCGCCACTGACCTGCTACGGGGCCGCCATGGCCGTCACCAGTGACCAACAGACGCTGCACGCCGCGTTTCAGAAGCTCTCGGCTGCGCTCAAGGCGCTGGGCGCGCAGCACCTCGTCGAGAACCTGCAGGCGGGCGCGAAGCCGCTCGCGTTGTCACGGCTCGAGCAGAAGCTGGGCTTTGCGTTGCCGAAGGTGCTGCGCACGTGGTGGCTGTTGCACGACGGAGAGAAGAAGCCCGCGCACGGGTTCGCCGCGCCGTTTCATCTGCTGCCCGTCGCCTGGGTGCTCAACGAGCGCGTCACCACGCTCAAACGGGTGGAGCGCCTGCGCGCGAGACCCGAGACCTGGCCCGCCTCGAACACGACGGAGGCGGAGCGCGCCTCGCAGCAATGGGTTCCGCTCGCTGCCATGAAGGGCTCGAGCGTCGTCATGAACGCGACGTCGGGCCGCGTCTTCGAGTGCAGTGACGAAGACCCGGCGCTGCGGCTGGTCGACGAGTCGGTGGTGCGGTGGTTCGTCGCGCTCGCCGAGCGCGGGCCGCTGGAAGAGGAAGACGGGCTCGACGACGAGGCGTGACGTTCAGCGTTCGCGCCCGAGCGCCGCGAGCAACCGCGCCCGCGCCGCTGCGAGGGTGAAGCCGGCCTGCGCCACCTGGGCGCCCGACTGCGTGAACGCGACCTGGGCATCGGAGAGCTCGATGATGCTGCCCGCGCCTGCCTGATACCGCCCCTCGGCGAGCCGCAGCCGTTCACCCGAGGCCGTCTTCGCCTCTGCGGCCACGTCGAGCGCTTCTTTCGCCGCGTGCACGTCGAGCTGGGCCTGCTCCACGTCGAGGCGCACCTGCTGCTCGAGCGTCTCGACCTGCGCCTTCGTCGCCGCCAGCGTCGCTTCTGACTCGGCCTGCTGCGCCTGCGTGAGCCCGCCCTGGTACAGCTGCCACGACAACGAGAGCTGGCCGCTGACGTTGGGCACGATGGCGCTCAGCTGCCGTGCCTGGGCGTTCGTCGAGACCTGCGCCGACAGCGTGGGCCAGTACGTGCCCTTCACCGCCGCGAGCGAGAGCTCCTGTGACTGCACGGCCGCCTCGAGCTGCGCCGCCTCGGGCCGCGCCTTCACACCTTCGGTCACCAGCGCCTCGAGGCTCGCGTCTTCGTTCTCGATGGCGCCCGGCGGGCCGTCGGTGAGCGCCTCGGCGACGTGCTTCACGCCCATCGCCTGCGCGAGACGGGCGCGGGCCAGCGCGACGGCGTTCTTCGCGTTCAGGTGCGCCAGCTTCGCGTTCGCCACCTCGGCGCGCGCCTGGGCGAGGTCGATCTCGGGCCGCGCACCCGCCGCCACGAACGCCTGAATCTGCGTGAGGTGCGCCTGCGTGTTGTCGAGCGCGGCCTTCGTGACGCCGACCAGCTCTTCCTGCGCCTTCACCGAGAAGTACGCCGTGCGCACGTTCAGCGCGGTCGTCAGCTCGAGGCCCTTCGTCTGTGCGGCCTGCCCCTCGGCCGAGCGCTTCGCCGCCTGGTGCCGGTTCCACGTCGAGAAGAAGTCGAACACGAGCATCTGCGCGGTCACGTTGCCCGAGAAGAAGTCGAACGAGTCGAGGCTCAGGTTGGAGGCGCCCGAGAGCGAGCTCGGCACCGCGCCCGGCCGCGCGACGAAGTTCGCCGTCGAGCGCGAGTACTGCAGCCCGAGGCTCACCTGGGGAAGAAGGGGCGCGAAGCTCTCGCGGGCGCGCGCCTGGGCGGCGAGCTCTTGCGAGCGCGCGGCCTTCAGCGCCGGTACCTGCTCCAGCGCCTTCGAGAGCGCCGCGTCGAGCGAGAGCCCTTCGTCGGCGAAGGCCGCAGTCGAGACCAGCATGACGACGAGCCCGCGCATCACTCGAACCTCAACGCGGTGATGGGGTCCATCCTCGAGGCCTTGAGCGCCGGGTAGAGCCCGAAGCCGACGCCGACGAGCCCGCTGAAGCCCGTCGCGAGCGCCACGATGTCGGCGCGCACCAGCAGCGGCCAGCCGAACTGCACCGACAGCTGCTGGGCCGCGAGCAGCCCCAGGCCCACGCCGACCAACCCGCCGACGATGGCGAGCACCAGGGCCTCGACGAGGAACTGCGCGAGGATTTGCCCCGGCGTCGCGCCGACGGCCATGCGAATGCCGATCTCCCGCGTTCGCTCGGTCACGCTCACCAGCATGATGTTCATGATGCCGATGCCGCCCACGAGCAACGACACCGCCGCGATGCTGGCGAGCAACGCGCTCAACGTGTCTGCGCCCTGCTGCTGTGCGCTGGCGACCTCGGCGAGGTTTCGAATGCTGAAGTCGTCTTCTGCGCCCTGCCCGAGGCGGTGCCGGTCTCGCAGCAGCGACGTCACCTGCCGCTGCGCGCGGGCCGTGTCTTCGCCGGTGCGCACCTGCACGAAGATGACGCCCGAGAGGAAGTTGCCGAGCCCCGGGCTCAGACGCGCCTTGAACGTCGAGGTCGGGATGAAGACGGTGTCGTCGTAGTCCTGCCCCATGGGACTCTGGCCCTTCTTCGTCAGCACGCCCGCGACGACGAACGGCACGCCCTTCACGCGCACGGCCTGGCCGAGCGGGTCGGAGCCGGGGCCGAACAGCTTCTCGGCCACCGTCGCGCCCAGCCACATCACCTTCGCGCCCGAGTCGAGGTCCGAGTCGCTCATGGGCGAGCCCAGCGCCGTCGGCCACCGGCGAATCTCGAAGTAGTTCGGCGTGGTGCCCTGAATGCTGGTGCCCCAGTTCTGCTCGTCACTCTGCACCTGGCCGTTGAGGCGCAGCGTGGGCGCCGCGCCCGACACCAGCGAGGCCTCGGTCTGAATCGCCTTGAGGTCGTCCCACGTGAGCGTCGGCTGCGTGCCGAAGCCACCCCGCGCGCCGCCCGACGAGTTCGAGCCCGGCATCACGATGAGCAGGTTGGTGCCCATGGCGGCGAACGTCTCTTCCACCTGGCTGCGCGCGCCTTCACCGATGGCCACCATCGCGATGACGGCCGCGACGCCGATGATGATGCCGAGCGCGGTGAGGAAGCTGCGCAGCTTGTTTCGCAGCAACGCGCGCAGGGCGAGGCGGCTGGTCTGGAGCGGTCCCATCGGGTCAGGCCTCCTGTCGATTCGGGTCGAGGCGAAACGGCGTCTGGCGCTTGTCTGAGAGAATCTTGCCGTCGCGCAGCGTCACCACGCGCTGGGCCCACGCGGCCACGTCGTGCTCGTGCGTCACCAGCACCACCGTGATGTCTTCGAGGCCGGTGAGCAGCGTCATCACCTCTTCGCTCGTCCTGGTGTCGAGCGCGCCCGTCGGCTCGTCGGCGAGGAGCAGGCTGGGCTTCGTCACCAGCGCGCGCGCGATGGCCACGCGCTGCTGCTGGCCACCCGAGAGCTGGTTCGGCAAATGGTCCAGCCGCTCTCCGAGCCCCACGCGCTGGAGCGCGGCCGTCGCGCGGGCCTTGCGCTCCTTCGTGCCGACGCCCGAGTACAGCAGCGGCAGCTCGACGTTCTCGAGCGCCGAGGTGCGGGCGAGCAGGTTGAACGACTGAAAGACGAAGCCGATGGTCTTGTTGCGCGTGCGGGCGAGCTGCGCGCGCGATTGCTTCGAGACGACCTGGCCATCGAGCAGGTAGCCGCACGCGGTGGGGCGGTCGAGACAGCCCACGACGTTCATCAGCGTCGACTTGCCCGAGCCCGAGCTGCCCATGACGGCGACGAACTCGCCGCGCTCGACGGTGAGCGAGACGCCCCGCAGCGCGTGCACCTCGACGTCGCCCAGCGAGAAGACGCGCGTGATGCCCTCGAGGGCCACCACGGCCGTCATGTCAGAAGGCCCTCCGCATGCCGCCGCCGCCCATCGACGAGCCGCCCAGCCCCGACGGCTTTGGCCCATCGCCGCTCTGCTTGTCGGTGATGACCTGCGCGCCGTCACTCACGTCACCTTCCACCACGGTGACGGTCCCGTCCGAGAGGCCCACCTTCACCACCACCGGCGTCGGCGTCTCTCCGTCGAGCACCCAGAGCAGCCGCTTGCCGGGCTCGGGCTTCGTCACCTTGCGCATCAGCTCGGCGTCGGGCCTGAAGCGCAGCGCTGCGTTGGGGACCCGCAGCGCGTCTTCCGAGCGCGCGTAGATGAAGGCCACGTTCGCCGTCATGCCGGGGCGGAGCAGCAGCTCGTCGTTCGCCACGTCGATGACCGCGTCGTAGGTGACGACGTTCTGCACGACCTG
>JAEUJR010001133.1 GCA_016793585.1 Archangium sp. | reverse complement strand
TGAGTGAACTGCCCGAGGGTCGAAACGATCTCGAGGTGCTGTTGCAGCTCGGCAGCGCGCTCAACGGCAGCAAACACTACGCCGATGGCCGCAAGGTGTTCGAGCGCGCGCTGGTGCTGCCTTCGTTTCAGTCCGCCAACGCCGAGACCCGCGCGATGATTCTCTACAACCTGGGCTGCTCGGAGTCGGGCTTGAGCGAGAAGGAGCCCGGGCTGGCCACGCAGGCGCTCGAGCACCTCAAGCTCGCCGTGGCCACCGCGAGGGGCACCCGCATCAACCTCAAGGACTACGCCGCCGAAGACGGCGATCTCGCGCCCATTCGCTCCAACCCCGAATTCCAGAAGCTGTTCGGGCTCAAGAAGGGGCCCAGGTGACGGCGCCCACGCGCATCGGTCCGTGGGAGGTGCTCAAGCCGTTGGGAAAAGGCGGCATGGCCGAGGTGTTCCTCGTGAAGGGCGCCGAGGGCCCGTTCGAGGGAAAGACGTTCGCCCTCAAGCGGCTGTTGCCCGCGCTCCAGTCAGATGCCGAAGCGGTGCGGCTGTTCAGCGCCGAGGCCGAGCTGTCGCGGCACTTGCACTACGCGAACATCGTCGAGGTGCATGACGTCGGTCGTGAAGGCGACTCCATCTACATGGTGATGGACTTCATCGATGGCCGCGACGTGGGGCAGATCATCAAGCGCTGCCGCCAGAAGAAGGTGCTGTGGCCGGTCGACTTCGCGGTGTACCTGACCAAGGCGCTGCTCGACGCGCTCGAGTACGCGCACAACGCGAAGGACCCGAACGGCCAGTCGCTCGGCATCATTCACTGCGACGTCTCGCCCTCGAACTTCTTCGTGTCGCGTACTGGAGAGCTCAAGCTCGGTGACTTCGGCGTCGCGCGTTCGCTGATCGAAGGTGGCGCCGATCAGGTGATGGGCAAGCCGTACTATCTGTCTCCCGAGGCGCTCGAAGGCGTGCTCACGCCGCAGGTCGATCTCTGGGCGGTGGCGGTGACGCTCTACGAGCTGATCACCCTGCAGCGACCCTTTCAGGGGAAGACGCCCGACGAGGTCTTCGACGCGATCAAGAAGTCCCGCTACGTGCCGGTGCAGCAGCTGAGGCCCGACGTGCCGCCGGTGATCGATGGGCTCATCGCGCGCGCGTTCGACGCAGAGCCTCAGCATCGGTACGCCTCGGCCGCCGAATTCGCCGAGGCCTTGATGCCGCTGTACGACGAGCGGGTCGGAACGCCGCTTGCGATCTCGGCCGTGGTGCGTGGGTTGTTTGGCACCGCTGACTGACCCATGAAGCGCCCGCGCGGGTTCCGGACGATCACCGTGGGCACGCAGGTGCTGTTCTGGCAGTTCCGGCCTGCAGCCAGTGAGCTCGTGGTGGTGGCCGGAGGCAGTCGGCTGATCGTTCGGCTGCCCAACTGGCGCGATCCCTGGCTCACCCTCAGCGACGTCCACGTGAGCGATGGCGTTCTCACGCTCGAGTCGTCAGCGCGCAACGACCCGCCGATCGTGGGCCCACGCTTCGTGCGACAGGCCATCGACTTCGCACTCATGCATGGGTGGAAGCCGCTCGAGCGTGGCCGTGACGTGCAGGTCGTCTCCAGCGCTGGCGCGTTCGAGTGCTGCCGATGATCACGATCGCTCAGGGGCGACTCCTCGGAGCGCGCGTCGGGGGAGTCACCCGCTTTCTGGGTATTCCCTACGCGGCCGCTCCGACGGGGGCGCTGCGATTCGCACCTCCCGCGCGCGCCGAACGCTGGGCTGGAACGAGGAGCGCGACCAGCTTCGGCCCCACGGCGCCGCAACCGGCGCTGCACTCATCGAACGCGAACCTGGCGCCGCTGATCGGGCCCGGTTGGGAGGTTGGAGACGGTGCCTGCCTCAACCTCAACGTCTGGACGCCCGATCCGGCTACGCGCGGGTTGCCGGTGATGGTCTACCTGCATGGCGGCGGGTTCATGATCGGCTCGGGCGCTGCTCCGGCGTTCGATGGCGCTTCGTTCGCGCGCGGCGGCGTGGTGCTGGTGACGGTGAACTACCGGCTCGGGGCCGAGGGCTTCCTGGCGTTGCCCGACGCCACCAACCTGGGCCTGCGCGATCAGCTCGCGGCGTTGCAATGGGTTCGCGAGAACGTCGCCGCGTTCGGTGGTGACCCCGACAAGGTCACGCTCTTCGGAGAGTCGGCTGGCGGAACGTCGGTTGCGTTGTTGCTGCGCTCGCCAGGCTCCGTCGGCCTGTTCCGCCGGGCGATCGTGCAGAGCGGGCATGACGAGATGGCGCGCCCGCTCGCGCTCACCGAGAAGCTCACGAAGGCGCTCGCTGCACGGCTCGGCGTCGCTGCGACCGTCGATGTCTTTCGGTCGATTCCGGCCGCCGAGGTGCTGCGAGGGCAGGGCGCGCTGCTGCGAGGCCCCGCGCGGCCCGATCTGCGCGATGCCCAGGGAGTCGACGCGGGGCACGGGCGCGCGCTGTTCCTGCCCACCACGGGCGATGACGTGCTTCCTGAGGCGGCCGCCGCTTCACTCGACGTCGAGCTGTTGATTGGCACGACGCTCGAAGAAGCGAACCTGGGGTTCGGAGCCGAGGCGTTCACCGGTCTCGACGCACGCGCCGCGATCGCCGAGTTGGCGACCACGTACCCTCACGCAGAAGCGCTGCTCTCGCAGCACGGGTTGAACGACCCAGCCGTGACTCCGGCGCGCGCGCTCACCGCTGCGTACACGGAGCTGATGTTCCGCGCCCCGAGTCGCCGCACCGCCGCCCGTCATCGCGGGCCGACCTTCGTCTACGACTTCGCGTGGCGCTCACCCCGGTACGGCGCCGCGCACGGGCTCGACGTGCCGTTCGTCTTCGACACGACCCGGTGCTGTCAGGCCCTTCTGGGCGACGAGCCTCCCGAGACGCTCACACGCGCGATGCACAAGGCCTGGCTCGACTTCGCAACCCACGGCAATCCAGGGTGGCCGGCGTTTCACGATGCCGGGGGCGTGATGCGGTTCGACACACACTCGCGGCTCTCGCCGAGCCTCAGCTGACGCTCCGCATGAGCCGCTCGAGCAGTGGCTGATCGTTGCGGTGCAGCGCGTCTTCGGCGAGCAGGCTGTCGCGGTCACGGTAGACGCTGGCGAGCGCGACGATCGCTCCGCCCTTTCGGTACGCGACGAGTGCGTTGCGCGCGGCGAGCGAGCCGGCGACCTCGGCCACGTCCCACGACTCGGCGTGACCGACGTAGTTGATGGGCACGTCGTAGTGCTGGCTCCAGAAGAATGGCACGTGCCCGAAAGGCGCTCCGACGCCGAGCATGTCGAGCGCCGCTGCCTGCCCCTGCTGCTGCGCCACGACCCAATGCTCGATGCGCCACGTCGTGTCGCCGTGAGGGAACCGCGCGATGTCTCCAGCAGCCCAGATGCCAGGGGCGCTCGTTCGAAGGTTCGCGTCGACCACCACGCCTCGGTCGACGGTGAGCCCGCTCGCTTCGGCGACGGCCAGGTTCGGGCGAACGCCGACACCCAGCACCACCACGTCGGCGGCGATGGTGGAGCCGTCGTCACACGCGATCGCCGACGCCGTGATCGACGTGGGCTTGCGCGACAGGAAGAAGCGAACGCCCTTTTCTTCGTGGAGCGAGCGCACGAAGGCGCCGACGTCGGGCCCGAGAATTCGGGCGAGCGGCTGCGCGTCTGGAGCGATCACCGAGACCTCGAAGCCGCGCGTACGCAGCGAGGCCGCGACCTCGAGGCCGATGAAGCTCGCCCCGATCACCGCGACCCTCACGCCGGGCTTCAGGCCAACCAGCAGGCCGTTCAAGTCGGGCAGGGTGCGCAGCACGTGCACGTGTGGCAGCTCGGCGCCGGGAATGGGCAGGCGAATCGGGCTCGCGCCGGTCGCCAGCAACGCCGCGCCGAAGGGCAGGGTGCGGCCATCGGAGAGCACCGCGACCTTCTTCTCGGCGTCGAGCCGCGTGACCGTCGCGTCGACGAGCTCGATGCGCTTGGCGGCGTAGAACTCGGCGCCCCGAATCGGCAGCCAGTCGGGCGGGGCGGTGCCTGCGAGCGTGTCTTTCGACAGGTTGGGCCGGTCGATGGGCCAGCCCTCTGCGTCTTTCGCGACGAGGGTGATCGGCCCTTCATAGCCGCGGCGGCGCAGTTGCTCGGCGGCGGCGTCACCGGCTGCTCCAGCGCCGACGATCAGCACCGAGCTCGGCGACGTCACCACTCCGGTGCGCGCGCTGGGCTCCCTGCGCTCACCAGCGAAGACCAGGTTGCCCTGTTGCGAGGTGGCCCAGGTCGCGATGCCACGAGGCGCGGGCGGGCCGACGGCTTCTCCAGTGCGCAGATCGAAGCTGGCGTGGTGCCACGGGCAACGCACCTCGAAGCCGATCACCGCGCCGTCCCACAGCGGCGCGCCGTAGTGGCCGCAGGCCGCAGAGACGACGAAGACCTCGTCGCCTCGCCGGGTCGCGACGACAGGTTCGCCCTTCACCTGGGCCGTGAGTAGCGCCCCTTCGGGAATGGTGCTCACGTCGATGCCCGACGTCAGCTCGGGGCCCGAGGCCTTCAACGGCTCGCTCATGGAGAACTCCTGGACGGCGGGGGAGCCGGACTTGAGCGCACCTGCGGCGAATCGTCAGCTGGCGCGAACCGATGGCACGAGCTTCGTGAGCGAATTCACGACCGCGTCGATCTCGGCGGCGGTGGTCGTTCGGCCCAACGACAGTCGCAGCGTCGCCTGGGCCTCCGAAGGCGAGAGGCCCATCGACGTCAGCACGTGCGAGGGCGTGAGCGACCCCGAAGCGCAGGCGGCGCCGGTCGAGACGCAGATGCCTTCGAGATCGAGCGCGATGAGCAGCCCTTCACCGTCGGCGCCGGGGAAGCAGAGGTTGCTGGTCGTCGCCACGCGAGGCGCGCCTGCGCCGTTGACGCGGGTGCCGGGCAGGGCGGCGAGCAGGCGTCGCTCGAGGTCGTCGCGCAGCAGCGGCGACACGCTCTCTTTCACCGTCGCCTCGAGCGCGAGCACGAGCCCCTCGGCCATCGCGACGCTCTGCGTTCCACCGCGCCGGCCGTTCTCTTGATGACCGGGCACCAGCGCGCTCACGTCGACCTGCCGTCGGTTGATCAACACGCCGACGCCCGCGGGGCCGCCCAGCTTGTGCGCCGAGAACGAGAGCAGATCGGCCGGCACCTCACGCAGCGTCGCGGGCACCTTGCCGATCGCCTGCACGGCGTCGGTGTGAAAGACGATGCCCTTCGCGACGCACGCGCGCGAGACGGCCTCGACCGGCTGCAGCACGCCCGTCTCGTTGTTCACCCACATGAGCGAGCACAGGGCGACGTCGTCGGTCAGCGCTGCCAGCATCGCCGCTTCGGGAACACGCCCGCTCGCGTCGGGCTTCACCCAGACGATCTGGCCACCGAGGGCCTCCACCCGCTTCGCCGCGCCGATCACACACGGGTGCTCGATGGTCGAGGTGACCAGCTTCGTCTTCTTCTGATCGCTGCGCGACAGCCACCCGCCGATGATCGCGAGCGCGGCCGCTTCACTGCCTGAACCCGTGAAGACGATCTCCCGCGGGCTCGCCGCACCGAACGCACGCGCGACGGCTTCTCGGGCAGCGTCGAGCCGTTTGCGCGCGGCCCGGCCGACCTGATGCACCGAAGAGGGGTTGCCGGCAGTCTCGACGAACGCGCGTGAGAGGTGCTCGGCGACCTCGGGGCGCAGCGGGGCTCCAGCGTTGAAGTCGAGGTAGATCACGCTTCGTCCGAGAGGAGCGACACGCCACGCTCACCCTCGACGCCGAACGCGGCCTTGAACCGGCGCACGACCTCGCGCTTGAGCGCCGCCCGGTTTGCCCGCTTGCCCACGAGGGGAATGCGCGCGCCGGCCATGCTGCCGTGGCCACCAGCCGAACCGCCGAGGCCTTCACAGACCTCACGAATCAACCGGCCCGCGTTCATGCGGCGATCGGTGCAGCGCAGCGAGAGGTACAGCTGGCTGCGGTAGCTGCCCGACGCGAGCGACCACTTCGCCTCTTCGAGGAATGACAGGCGCTCGGCGACCTCGGCCACCATGTCGGGCGAGTAGACCTCTCCGAGATCGGTGATGACCGCGCCAGTGAACAGCCGGGCCTTCTCGATCGCCGAGTGGTACAGCCGGAAGTAGCGGAGCGGCAGCTGCGGGTGCTCGATCTCGGACAGCAGGTTGCGATCGATGCGGGGGAACAGCCAGAGATAGCAGTCGACGTCGGGGTCGCTCGTCTGCCGCTCGAGGTCCCGTGTGTCGGCCTTGATGCCGTAATAGAGCGCCGTCGCGAGCTCGGGAGACGGCTCGATGCGCGCCGCGCGCAGGTACTCGGTCAGCACCGTCGACGTCGCCCCGTAGGCGCCCGAGCCGAGGTCGGCGAACGGGTTCACCAGCTCGCCTTCACGGGTGGGGTGGTGATCGATGACGATGTCGGCGACCACGCCGTCGGGCAGCGCGTGGTTCTTCACGGCCTGCTGGGTGTCGACCAGCGCGAAGAGATCGTACTGCTCGACCTCGATCTGCGAGATGGGAACGATCGGCAGCTTGAGCACCCGCACGAAGGCCGAGTTCTCGGCGCGCCCGATGATGCCGCCGTAGGCCACGTCGGTGGGAATGCCGAGGCGTGAGTGCAGCACCACCGCGAGCGCGACGGCCGAGGCCATCGAGTCGGGGTCGGGGTTGTCGTGCGTGAGCACCAGCCCGCGTTTGCGGCCCTTGAAGAGCTTGCCGAGTCGCTCGACCTTCGCCTTCGCGGAGAGCGCCGTGACGGCCATGACGACAGGAGCGGCGCCCACGGAATGTCGTTTCAGCGGTACGCGCGACCGAGATCGCGGAAGTACTTGAGGCCGTTGTCGAGGGAGTTCTCCATCCAATCCATCAGCGCCTTGGAGAACACCAGGGGCGAGCCGCGGAAGGTGTCGAAGTACTCCTTGCGATCGGTCGACGGGATGATGACCGGCAGCAGCCCGTTTCGGAGCAGGATGAAGTTCGACATGAAGCGGCCGACTTTTCCGCTGCCCTCGGTGAACGGGAAGATCTGAATGAAGCCGTGCTGCACGCGCGAGGCCTGCATGATCGGGTGCAGCTCACGGAAGTCGGCGCTCGCCGTCCAGTCGATGAGCTTCTCGAGCGCGGGCTGAATCTTCGAGGGCTGCGCGATCTCGTGCACGTAGGTGCGGTGCAGGGGCATGTCCTTGCGGAAGCCCTGCTTCTCGCGCTCCTTGGCGAGCTCTTTCTCGGTGCGCTCACGGCGCTCGGCGAGCGCGCG